>JAOZLU010000058.1:8776-16880 GCA_029934695.1 Desulfobacterales bacterium
TTCATCCTTTCTCGTTCATCCTTTCTCCAGAGTTGCCCTACAATGACTGATGCGGACAGACTTGCAACGGCAATCCGTGCAATGATTCCAAAACGTCGGAATCGGTTCGTTCAGCGTAAGTCAGTGATTCTCCGAAGGCCGCCCTGACCCGGTGGGAAAAATTCAGGATGTCCGTCGTGATCACCTTGTGAGTTTCCGGGTCATAACGCACCCACACCTCATCTGCCGCCTCCTCCGCAATTGCGGGACGCGGTCTTTCTGTGAAAGAGAATGTCAGGATATCCGTGCCCTGATCGTAGCACACATTGATCATTTCGTTTGTATCTTTTTCTCGGGCCATAACTGAACTCCTTTTGAATAAACATTGCGGCTGATGTACATTGTACTCACATAGCCTTTCAAACCGGTTGTCTCCTTAACATATTTTACCACGACAACAAGATGCTTGCCGGCAAAGACACCGCGCCCGATGCGAAGTTTGTAAAAAATACAGGAACGCTCATCTCGGGTACTCCGGGAAACAAGGTCAGGTGCCTCGACCGTTGTTTTCACATCTTCCAAATAGTCACGAATTTCAGGATGTGTTCCCTCCTTGTCATTGCCCGCCTTCGTATGCCAAGTATCCCTGCTTAAGACAACCGGGGTTCCTTTGTAATCTACAGTCTCAAATATCCATTTGTTTTCCATCTCATCCCCTTATGGGGTATCGGCATTTCTACCACAAAACAGATGTACATTATCACAGATTGACAGGGATCACAACAGATTTTTTATGTTTTGCATTCCCAAGTAAGTATTCGGCAAATCCATTAGGAATAATATAAAATATTATCTGATTATAACGGATTTAGGGGAGTTCCCGGCTGTTTCAGCCCGCCCGAAGGTGGTAAAATGGTATTTTGTGTCATGCACCCCAACTTTTTGCAGAATAATTGCAAAACATGGCACGGAAATTGTTTGCAGACATTCTGACCCCGATTTTGCAAAAAAGGTTGCATTTTTTTGTCAGTATGATAATTTCAGCATTGAGCGGCAGTATGGAGTCAAATAAATCAGGTATGACCAAAATAAAGCAGCGTTGATTTTCTGAACGCAGAGGCCGCAGAGAGGAGGCATTATGAACATACAGGAACATGAAAAAGCAATTCAGGAAATATGGGCATTGTTCAGAGAGACGGACAGGGAATTCAAAGCAATGTCCCAGAAGACTGACAAACGATTCAAGGAAACTGACAGACAGTTCAGGGAAACCGACAAAAAAATAAACAAACTGGCAGGACTGTTTGACGATCAGTGGGGAAAGCTGATGGAGGCCCTTGTGGAGGGAAGCGTTCTGAAGCTTTTCCAGGACAGGGGTGTCGGCGTTTATCAGATTTTCCAGCGGGCCAGAAGCCATCGGAACGGTCGGCATATGGAGGTTGACCTGCTGATGGTGAACAATGATGAGGTGGTGGTTGTGGAGGTCAAGACAACATTGAGGGCCGAATATGTCAGTAAGTTTGTGGAAAAACTGACCGGAAGATTTCCCGAATTCTTTCCCCGATACGCCGGCCTGAATGTTTACGGTGCGGTGGCGGGTCTGCGGATCGTGCAGGAGTCGAATCTGTTTGCGGAAAGGCAGGGACTGTTTGTGATAAAGGTCGGCGGGGAGGGAATGACCCAGATTTTGAACAAAGAAGACTTTGATCCCAAAAATTTCGGGACATCCTCCTGATGCCGGCGTCACGATGAAGCTCTGCATGGATTATGGAGCTTAATCCTTTCTTACACACAATCCGTGCAGATGAGGGTGGAACTGCATGGATTATGAATTATATAAATTATCAGGAGGAGTATAATGAATGTATCGGCAATCAGATTCAGCGTCATCATGACGGCAATTTTCCTGTTCCTGACAGGGTGTGCAGAACAGGAGGAAAAAACAGAAACAGTTGTTGTAAGACCTGTCAGAACAATGGTTTTGACATCATCAGTATCAGGGAGGGTCCGGACTTTTCCCGGAAAGGTTCAGGCATCCCAGCAGGTTGATCTGGCGTTCAGGATATCCGGGCCTCTGATTGAATTTCCTGTAAAAGAGGGACAGGCGATTAAAAAGAACGATATCCTCGCCCGCATTGATCCGAGAGATTACAAAACAGACCTTGCCCATGTCGGAAGTTCGATAGCTGAGGCTCACGCCAAGCTCAAATCCATGAAAGCCGGGGCAAGGCCCGAAGATGTGAAAGTTTTGGAGGCTGAAGTGGCAGCGGCCCGGGCGCGGTTTCATGAGGCGGAACAGAATTTTAAGCGTTATGAAAATCTCTATAAGCGGGATGTGGTGTCCAAAGCAGATTATGAGCGTTACAAAAGTGCCCGTGATGTTGCAAATGCCCAGTTGAATACAGCCTCTCAGAATCTCCGAAAAGGGAAAAAAGGGGCACGCAGGGAAGATATTGCCGCCATGTCATCCCGCATCAGGGGACTGGAGGCCCAGCGGAAAAGGGCCCAGGCCGCGCTGGATGACACCTGGCTCAAGGCTCCGTTTTCCGGAGTCATCGCTAAAAAGTTTGTGGAAAATTTTCAGGATGTTGATGCAAAAAAACCCATTGTGAGCCTTCAGGATGTATCGAGCATTGAACTTCTTGTTGACATTCCCGAAAAAGAGATGGCCACTATTGACAAAACAGACATCACCAGAATAACGGCCAAATTCGAGTTTCTGCCTGATAAGGAATTCACAGTTGAGGTCAAAGAATACGGCACGGAAGCAGACCCCCAGACAAAGACTTACCCGGTAACCCTGACCATGCCGGCTCCTGAAGGTGTCACCCTGCTTCCGGGAATGACGGCCACGATAACGGTCCGCCTGAAGGCTTCCAAGAATGAGAATGAGTCTCAGTTTGCCATTCCCGTGAGTGCTGTTTTTGCCGACGAACTCGGCAGACAATATGTGTGGCTTGTGGATCAGACCGCCATGACCATTTCCAGACGTGAGATCAGGGTGGGACATCTTACCGGGGAAAGTATCCGGGTATCAGAAGGGCTTTCCGAGGGAGAAATGATTGCCACGGCAGGGGTCCATTTTCTTCAGGAAAACATGAAAGTGCGCGTTCTCAACAGCGAAAAAGGAGGGCAGAAATGAACCTGGCGGAACATGCGATTCACAAAAAAACCGTCACCCTGATGGTTGTGTTCCTTCTCATCGGGGGCGGTTTCCTGTCTTATGAGAACTTGGGAAGACTCGAGGACCCGGAGTTCACTATCAAGGAAGCCCTGATTGTGACCCGGTATCCGGGCGCGTCTCCCACAGAAGTGGAGGAAGAAGTCACCGATATTATCGAAACCGCTGTTCAGCAGATGGGCCAGCTTGAAAAGGTGACATCTGTTTCAAGAACCGGCCTCTCCATTGTCACTGTGGAGATGAAGGACAAATACGACAAACATACCCTGCCCCAGGTGTGGGACGAACTGCGCCGCAAGGTGGGAGATGCTCAGGGCCAACTGCCTCCGGGTGCGGGGCCTTCGGTTGTGAATGATGATTTTGGGGATGTGTATGGTATTTTCTTTGCCATCACCGGAGATGGTTATTCTTACAGAGAAATCAAAGATTATGCAGATGATCTCAGGCGGGAACTTCTTCTGGTAAAAGGCGTGGCAAAAATTGAACTGTACGGTGTACAGCAGGAGGTGGTATATGCGGAGATGTCCCGTTCACGCATGGCCGAGCTGGGGGTTTCACAGCAGGCGATCTACAATACCCTGGATCAGCAGAACACGGTCTCTCCCGCGGGGCAGGTGAAAGTCGGATCAGAGTATATCCGCATCGCTCCCACCGGCACGTTTGAATCGGTGGAGGAAATTGGCCAACTGCTGGTTCACGGTGGGAAATCCGACAGCTTCATCACTCTCGGGGATGTGGCTGAAATCACGCGGGGATATGCAGAACCGCCGCAGACCATGATGCGCTTTAACGGGCAGCCCGCTCTCGGACTGGGCATTTCCACTGTGTCAGGAGGAAACGTCGTGAAGATGGGAGAAGCCATTCGCAAACGCCTTGACGAACTCGAGACAGACCGTCCCATTGGCATGGAACTGGGGATTGTGTCTTATCAGTCCGAAAGCGTGAAAAAGTCTGTAAACAGTTTTATTCTGAACTTGGCAGAGGCCCTGGCCATCGTCATCGGTGTGCTGATGATTTTCATGGGACTTCGCAGCGGATTTCTCATCGGCGTCATTCTGCTTCTCACGGTCTGTGCCACATTTATTTTCATGAATATTTATCATATCAATCTCCAGCGAATATCCCTTGGTGCGCTGATCATAGCACTCGGCATGCTTGTGGACAATGCGATTGTGGTGACAGAGGGGATTCTGATTAACATACAAAAGGGGAAAGACCGTATTCAAGCCGCTGCTCAGACTGTCTCACAGACCCTGTGGCCGCTGCTGGGGGCGACGGTGGTGGCTGTTTTTGCATTTTCCGGAATCGGTTTTGCACCCGGAGGAGTGGGCGAATTCTGCCGGTCCCTGTTTCAGGTGATCCTCATTTCTCTGATGATGAGCTGGCTCCTGGCTGTCACCGTGACACCTCTGTTCTGCACGATGCTCCTGACGGCAACACCCGGGACCGAGAAAAAAGATCTCTACGGGGGGCTGATTTTCCGGGCGTACAAAAAAATCCTCATCACATGCCTGAACTGGCGAAAGCTGACCTGTGCCCTGATGATCGGGCTTCTTGGGCTTTCCATTTACGGGTTCGGATTTGTCAAAGACAGCTTTTTCCCGTCTTCCACGCGCCCTCAGTTTATGATTGACTACTGGCGGGTCGAAGGTTCGCATATTCTGGAAACCGCCAAAGATATGGAAACGATTGAACGCTATCTGATGAGCATGGAGGAAGTGGCATCCGTGGCCTCTTTTATAGGATCGGGTGCGACGCGTTTCACTTTGGTTTACAGTCCTGAAAAGCCCGACACTGCTTATGGTCAGTTGCTCGTCACGGTAAAGGACTATCAGAGCATTGACCCGGTACTGCCGAAAGTTCAGGAATTTCTCAGGGAGAAGTTTCCGGATGCGGAGCCGAAAACGAAAAAATTCGTCCTCGGCCCGGGGGGAGGAGCCAAGATCAAGGTGCGCTTCCGCGGTCCTGATCCCACAATCCTGCGGCAATTGTCAGCGCGGGCACAGGCCCTCATGCACGGAGATTCCGTGTCCAAAGATGTCCGGGACAACTGGCGTCAGCGGGTCAAAGTCATCCGTCCGCAGTTTACGGAAGCCAAGGCGCGGCGGGTGGGCATATCCCGTCCTGATCTGAATCGTGCGATGGAGATGTCTTTCAGCGGGCTGATGGTGGGCGTTTATCGTGAGGAAAACAAGCTGATTCCCATCATATCAAGGCCTCCTGAGGCAGAGAGGGTAAGTGTTGACAACATGAATGATTTGCAGATAGGGAGTCCTATGACCGGGAATATAGTCCCCATATCCCAGCTCGTATCCGAGGATCGCATTGAATGGGAGGATGCCATCATACACAGAAGAAACAGAATGCGCACCATCACAGCGGAATGCGATCCGAAAGCGGGCCTTGCCAGTCCTCTTTTCAATCGTCTGAGGCCGCAGATCGAAGCAATGGAACTTCCGCTGGGGTATGATATGGAATGGGGCGGTGAATATGAGGACTCGACCGAAGCTCAGGAGAAACTCGGAAGCATTCTTCCGCTCAGTTTTCTGGCCATGATCGTCACTGTTATATGCCTTTTCAACGCGCTGCGGCAGCCCCTGATCATTTTTCTCAGCGTCCCACTCTCCATCATCGGTGTGACAGCGGGACTGCTGCTTACAGGGCAGCCTTTCAGCTTCATGGCCCTGCTCGGATTCCTCAGTCTGGCCGGGATGCTCATCAAGAACGCCATTGTCCTCATTGATCAGATTGATTTGGAAATCCAGGAGGGCAAAAAGCCGTTCCTGGCGGTGGTTGAGTCATCGGTCAGCCGTGTGCGTCCCGTGTCAATGGCCGCGGTGACCACGGTTCTCGGCATGATCCCGCTTCTCTTTGACGCTTTCTTCATTGATATGGCCGTGACCATTATGTTCGGGCTGAGTTTTGCCACTGTGCTGACGCTGATTGTTGTGCCCGTGCTTTATACGATATTTTTCCGGATATGCGAAGTCCAAAGTTCAAAATAAAAAGTTCCGGGTAGGAGTGCGGAACTTTCAACTTTAACAACTAACAACAGATAGCAATCAAATGAATATTCCTCATGGCGGTAAGCTTGTCAATCTCATTGTGGAGCCGGATCGGGCAAAAGATCTGCAAAAACTTTCCAAAAACCTTGCAAGCATCACCCTTTCCAATCGGCAGTTATCTGACCTTGAGATGCTTATGAACGGTGCATTTTCTCCTTTACGGGGGTTTATGACCAGTGACGAGTACAATTCTGTAAGAGATAATATGCGCCTTCAGGACGGCACCTTGTGGCCGATTCCTGTATGTCTGGATATTTCCGAAGATGATTCCAGACGCCTGAAGGTCGGACAGACAGTGGCAATGCGTGACGCCGAAGGCTTCATGGTGGCTGCACTCAATATTGAGGACCTATGGCCTGCGGACAAGCCCCTTGAAGCTGATCAGGTCTATGGCACCCGGGACACAGCCCATCCCGGGGTGGATTATCTGTTCAATCAGACTGGCACACACTATGTAGGCGGCGCGATTGAGGGCATCCAGTTTCCTCTGCATTTTGCTTTCAGGCGGCTTAGGCACACGCCTTCGGAAATACGAGTGCTTTATAAAAAACTGGGCTGGCGTCGTATTGCCGGTTTTCATACACGGAACCCTTTGCACCGCGCCCAGTTTGAAATGACGCTGAGAGCCATGGCAAATGCCAAGGCAAACCTGCTGCTGCATCCGGTGGTGCGCCGCGTCAAAACCGGGGACATTGACACCTATACCCGGATCCGCTGTTATCTCGAAGTCGCGACAAAATATCCTCCGAACATGATGCTGCTGAGTCTGCTGCCGCTCTCCATGCGTCTGGCCGGCCCCCGTGAGGCCCTGTTGCATGCCATTATACGAAAGAACTACGGCTGCACCCATTTCATCATCGGGCAAAATCATGCGGCTCCGGGGATATCTTCTGACGGATGTTCCTTTTATGAGGATAATGCTGCAAAAGATCTGATCCAGTCATTTGGCGATGAGTTGGGAATCAATATCGTGCATTTTGACGAAATGGTTTACGATGTGGAGGAAGATGCCCATAAGCCTGTAAGCGAAGTGGCCCCGGGCGACACAGTGCGTTCCCTTTCTGATGATGACTTCCATAAAAAGCTGCGGACTGGCAAGCGGATTCCCGAATGGTTCACATTTCCCCAGGTGATTGATGTAATTCGCCAGGCATATCCCCAGCGTCACAAACAGGGAGTCGCCATCTTTTGCACAGGTCTTTCCGGTGCTGGCAAATCCACCATTGCCCGGGTGCTTTACGCCCGTTTTCTCGAAATGGGAGGACGGCCCGTAACCCTTTTGGACGGCGATATCGTGCGCCTCAATTTGTCGAATGAACTGGGATTTTCCAAGGAACATCGTGATATTAATGTGCGGCGTATCGGTTTTGTGGCCAGCGAAATCACAAAGAATCGGGGCATCGCAATTTGCGCGCCCATTGCCCCGTACAGGGATACCCGGCGTCAGGTCCGTCAGTTAATCGAGAATTACGGCGGATTCGTCGAGGTGTATGTTGCCACGCCTCTTGATGTCTGTGAGGGCAGGGACCGTAAGGGATTATACGCAAAGGCGCGTGCCGGGATTGTCAAGGGATTTACCGGAGTGGATGATCCGTATGAAGCCCCGGAAAGGCCCGAAGTCTTTATTGATACGACAGATATGACCCCGGATGAGGCAGCTCAGGAAGTGCTGCTTTATCTGGAACGGGCAGGGTATATCAAATAGACTGATCAAAAAAAAGAAACCCAGGCCGGACAGGATTGTTTCAGGCCGGACGGGATTGTTTCATGCCGTTTCAGGCCGGACGGGATTTGCAATCCCGTCCGCAACATTTGCAATTTCTTTTTCAGGCCGGACGGGATTTGCAATCCCGTCCGCAACATTTGCAATTTCTTTTTC
>JAOZLU010000058.1:16980-20661 GCA_029934695.1 Desulfobacterales bacterium
AGGCCGGACGGGATTTGCAATCCCGTCCGCAACATTTCTGTCCGTCACCGGAGCGTCCTCATGCCGGACGGGATTTGTTTACCGGAAAAAGCCGGAGAGTAAAATAAGAAAATTCATCATCCCTTCAGCTTTTGAATCAAAAGACAGGTTTCATCCGGATCATCAATTTCAAGGTCAGCCTCGGTGCGATCCCCCTGCCTGACAGTTTCCCCCAGAATTTCCAGCAATTCATCAAGCTTTTTCATCCCTTCTGCCGGAACATTTTCCAGCGTCAGATGGAGTCGCCCGCCGCCCGGTATTTCGAGATCAACCATCTCAAGGGTTCTGATGGCAGATTTGGCACCTCTGACGTACAAACTCCCCATGGTGCCGAGGAGAGGAATTATACGAGCGGCTCCTTCACGGCCCGAAAGCATGAATGTCTCTGTTTTTTTCTTTATCCATCCGCGTTTTGCAATCGTGGCAGGCATCGCAAGGATATTCTCTGCCTTGACAAGCGGTGCGATTGCGCCGCTGCCATAAATCAGATCAGGAGGTTTTTCCTGCTGGCCGGGTTTTCCGCTGAAGACCGCCAACTTTCCATCATGGATCAGATCTTTCGTGACTTCCGTGACGGTTCTGTCAGGAATCTCTCCGAACTGTTCTTTTACCTGATGAATCACATCTGCCACCGTAGCGGCTTCAAACTGTTTCACGGTTTCAGCAACCAGCGTTTTCACTTTGGCCCTGTCAATCCCAATAGGGGACCAACTGCGCTGGCTGGCCCCCTGCAAGGTGATGAGGCCCCATCCTTTCTCAGAAAAATCAATATCAAAGGGAAGGTCCCCTGTCTCCTGTGAGAAGAATTTATCCGGTTTCTCGTTCTGCCCTGTCATGCGGAAGAGGCACCAGACGCCCCGGGTCACACCGGCTCTGATGATCTGATCCAGCAATGACGGATTCTCCAGAATCGGCCACCGCCGCCTGCATGCGAAATTCTCTTTCACAGATGCCAGGCTCGGGGTCTGAGAAGCTTCAAAAAAGCGTTTTGTCAGAGCATAAGCGGTTTCCTGTGTGAGCGCCATATCCGAGGTGATAAGCTCTCCCTCGCTTTTCAGGAGACGGCGGATTTCCTCAATAACCGAGGCACCGCCCTCGCCTCCGCCTGTGGAAATTTCCTTCCTGACCACCTGCCCGGAAGCCGAGGGAAAGCAAAGTCCGTCGTAACACTGAGTCACTGTTGTGATGAGGGCCATTTCCCGTTCTTTCAGACGATGGTCAAATTCGTTTTCAAGGAGTTTTGCCAGATTTATTCCGTAATTTTCCGGCTGCTTCCTGAGTTTCCGCATGGCAAGAACCGTGTGCGCCAAGGCATCCATGCGGTTCAGCATGTCTTTGGCCTGTATGGCGGTTTCCGTATCCCATACGCGGGACCCTTCGCGGACGATTTTCGGAACCAGCAGAAAAACCATATTCTGGTGAATCCGGGGACGGTTTGGACCCGCAGTTGTCACAAACTGTTCAGCGATGACCTGATCCGCATCCAGTGCAATAAGGCCGAGAATCGGTTTTTCGGTCTTATCCGGAATATGCTCCGGCGCGGACACGTCATGTATCACCTGGAATGTCCCTTCCTCCCGTTTGACGACTTTCCGGGCGGTTGAGGCCAGAAGATCATCAACCTGTTCGCTCCGGAGGGATCCCCGAATCGTTCCCAATGCCCGGTTGACCGAGGGTTCCAGGCTTGCATAATATCGTCCCTGGTGAAACCGCAGATACTGGGCGCTGTTGTCAATCTCCCTGAGAGCGGTTTCGATCTGGGGCGGTGTCAGTCCCGGGAATGCAATGCTCAGAAATGCGTCCTGGCCGGTGATCCCGAAAAGATTTGAACCCAATGCCTCTGCCCTGCCCACAAGACTGTGCAGAAATACCGTTTTCCATGTATATTCATACAGCGGGTATTCTTGGGGATGGGGATTTTTCCGGTCCGCGAGCTGGGCGTAACTGCGGCCCGTGACAAGGTTCGAGGTGTCCGGGCCGCCCACATCTGTGTTCAGGGCCGGCAGAAGGTCGCCCCCGCCAGTTCTGCCGAGGATTTCGTTCACGGTTCTGGCATCTGACATATCCAGATGAGAGGTGTGAATCATGGGCGCGCAGTTGCTGTTCTTTTTCCACAGGCTGCGAACCACCAGTGCCAAAACCCTCAGCACACCCCGCGTTCCCTGGAAGGTATCAATGCTTGCCATTTTCTCATTCAGAAAGCGGATAAAGGTCGGATGAAACGGATAGCTGGAGCGCATGATTTCCCGATACTCTTCTCCCGAAGCCCGCGCCGGCAGAGACGGTGAGTGTATCCTGTACATATCCATATAAGCGTCTGCTGTCTGCTCGGCTTCCCGGAGATCGAGCGAGGCAAAGAGCCTTTTGGAAAGCACACTGGAAATTTCTGCAGCGTGGACAGGCACAACCGTTGTCGCATCTCTGGAGACAACACTGATCACGCCCTTTTCAGCTTTCTGCGTCATTTCCGCGGCCTGCTCATGGCTGATTTCCTCGCCTCTCACTTTTGAGACCAGGGCCGCCAGTTTTTCGGTTTCCTTGGCAAAAGCATCAGTACTCCCGGCCAATGTGAGAACCACAGACACGCCTGTATGCTGTCTGGCAAAGCCGTGCAGCGACATGAGAAACGCGGCGAGTTGTTCGCCGCCGTCAGGCCGGGCAGCCTGGAGTCTGGCTGAGTACTGGGCCAGTTCATCCAGCATGATGAGAATCTTTCTCCCGCTGAAAACTGAGTCAAAGTAATTTTTACCTGGTGCGGCATAGGATACTGCGTCATTTTCCACCTGATGATACAGGTTTTCGCCGCCGATCTGGAAGGCAATTTCCCCCCAGAGCGTGTAAGGAAAAAGGTCCGTCCCGCGGGGCTTATGCACTGGCAGTTCATCGCCTGCCACACCGACAACCGCGACCTCTCCAGGTTCGGGCAGAAACTGGGATGGAAGCATATCCCTGACATCCGGGGCAAGTTCCCTGCCCCTGAATCCCAGATGGGCGAGCGCAATGAGCGTATGGGTTTTTCCGCCGCCAAATGCTGTCTCAAGTCTGTGAATAGCGGGGAAGGAATTGTCTCCTGAAAGACGCCCGAACACATCTGAAAGCAGACGTTTCAAGCCCTCTGTGGGGTATGTCGCGTCATGAAAAAACTGGGCTCCGTCGGTATATAAGGAATGAGCAATGGCAGCTTTGCCGTTATAATGCCGTATGACCTGGCTTAAATTCGCTGTAAAAATTTCAGGATTAAATGTTCCGTCAATAATATCTTGTCGAGGAAGACAGGTCTCAATGATGAATTTCATCAGTCAAATTCCCCTGTTTGTTTTTTTTTTGTATGTTTTACAGATTGCTGAATTAAATATTACGATATTTAAGCATATTACATCCTTCAAGTCAAGAACGATATTAAAAAGTTGAAAGTGAAAAGTGAAAAGCTGAAACCTGTTGAGGGTCAGATACTGTATCGGAAATATTGATCTCAGTAATTTCAGGAGGTTGGGGGGTTAGGAAAACGTCCTGGTTGCTCGGCAAGCGTCCTCAGTTGCTCGGCTCGGATTGGCAAATCCGAGCCATGATGCGGGCCGCCATGTTTGTAGCTAATTGGATAAAACCAAATTTTTAGGCCCGCAGGGTCGTCATGTTTGCAGA
>JAOZLU010000481.1 GCA_029934695.1 Desulfobacterales bacterium
ATGGCAGCCTGAATTCGATTGAACACCTGTTCTGAGGTTTCAGGCATCAAACATCAAACATCAAACATCAAACATCAAACATCAAACATCAAACATCGAACATCAAACATCAAAATATTGATATAATTCATTGAAATTAATGACAATGACAGATAAGCACCGAAAAAATAGGTATCAATAATTTCAGTCAGTTATAAAATTCAGGTCATTTTGGGAACACACCTCCCATTGACTTTTTCAGTTGTCTGTGAAATAAGCAGTTGTTATTCACAACTGTGATTTTATAATTTTTAATCAACTTTTTGATATTATCAGAACAAGATGCCTGTCAATCTGTCGTCAGTTTTGTAAAAATTGATTCCCTTATCATGCTGCTTCAAAAAAAATAAATAAACGGACTGTTCCGAAATCTGAAAAATTTCAGGGGTAAGAGGCTTTAAAAGAGAGCAAGATGTGAGCGATCATCGCGACGAAAAATTATTTGATGAATTAATAGATGAATTTGTAGCTGAAATTCGGGACTTGCTGGACACCATCGAACCGGATTTTCTTGCCATGGAAGAAAGTGGGGATGAAGCTGACCCTGAACTGATCAACCGCACATTCAGATCCATCCACAGCATCAAAGGCTCTGCCGGTTTTGCCGGTTTTGAGGCATTAAAGACATTGAGCCATGCTGTGGAAAATGTGCTGATGAAAATCAGGGAAGGCGAAATTTCACTTGATCCGGACAAGATGGATGCCATGCTGGCCGGCATGGACAAGATACGCTTTATGGTGGATGATATCCACGTCAGCAACAACATCCCTTATGCAGATGAGCTGACAAGACTTGAAGCTATACTGAAAGCAGATCCCGGGGATACCCGATCCCAGAATATACAGGAAGATACCGCACCTGAAGCGGACATTCATCTGATTGCCGGCAACGCGGCCAGGATAAGACTGAAAACAGACACCGCAGCAGGGCATGTTTTTGAAGTCGGGACAGAAGCTGTGGCTCATGCCGTGTCCGATGCCATGTACATCTTTGCCCTGCGGACATACACTGATAAAGACCTGAAGGAAAAAGGACGCACCCCGGAAACATTCAGAGCCAGTCTTGAGGAAACCGGCAGATGCCTTGCTGCTGACGCTGAATCAGAACTGGGGTTATATCATTTCCTTTTCGGAACGATTCTGGAGCCTGAATTCATCGTACAGCTCTTTGAAATCCCTCATGAACAAATTTTTCTTTTTGAAAGGTCCCTTCTGATCGGGGCATTACCGGAAGAGGACCAGGCCGATTCAGATACGGATTCAGCCAACCGGGACAGCGATAAAATCACCAGGGACCAGGCCGATTCAGATGAGGATACGGATTCAGTTGACCGAAATAAAAATAAAATCACCCTCAGAGCCAATGCAGGCCCGGAAGTGGGGGAACACCTTTTTGAAGTCGGGGCGGACAAAGTTGGGGCTGCTGTTTCCGAGGCCATGTATATTTTTGCCCTGTGGGTATATAAGGATAAAGACCTGAAGGAAAAAGGACGCACCCCGGAAACATTCAAAGCCGGCCTTGGGGAAGCCGGCCGATGTCTTGTTGCTGATATGGACGCTGAATCCGAAAAAGGCGTATGCCATTTCCTTTTCGGATCAATACTGGAGTCTGAATTCATAACAAAGTTGTTTGAAATTCCGGGGAAACAGGTATTCTGTTTTGAAAGATCTGTTATTCTTGAAGCATTGGAACGCGCCGGAAGGACCCTGGAAACCTGGGACACGATCCGGACTGAGGAAACGCCGGCAAAACCTTATATTGATACGCCTCCTGAAAACCGGGCCGGCTCAGAATCAGAAGACAGGGAATCTGTCCCCGACCGGGAATCAGCTTTTCACCCTGATACGCTGGCAAAAGCGATATCTGAAAAGAAATCCCCGGAATCTGCCTCCGGAACCATTCAGACTGATGGGGAAGCAGCAGCGATTGAAACGCCATCCGACATCCCCGCTCCGAAAATCGGAAGCAGGGGAACAGCGGTGTCTGAAATGCCCTCCCAAATTCATAAGCCGGGATATGGGAACATGGAGGGAAGCAAAAGACCCCCTGCCGAAACCATCCGGGTCAGTGTGGAACTGGTTGACAAACTGATGAATCTTGTCGGCGAAATGGTGCTGGGCAGAAATCAGCTGCACCGGGCCATCACGGATTTTGTTGATGAAAACCCCCAGGTGAATCCGCTCGTTCAGAATCTGAATGTGGTCATCACTGAGGTCCAGGAAAATATCATGCAGATGCGGATGCAGCCGGTGGCAAATGTCCTGAACAAATTCCCAAGAATTGTCCGGGATCTGTCACGCCAGGTCTCCAAAGATGCTGATATTATTATCCGCGGCGAGGCAGTTGAGTTGGACAAATCCATCCTTGAAGGGCTTTCCAACCCGCTGACCCACCTGGTACGCAACTGTGTGGATCATGGCATTGAACCGCGGGCCGACCGGGTGAAAATGGGAAAGCCCGGAAGCGGCCGGATTCATCTGGATGTATTCCATGACGGGGGACAGGTCCACATCATCATAAAAGACGACGGGAAAGGCATTGATGCTGAAAAAGTGACTGAAAAGGCACTGAAAAAAGGCATTCTGACTCCCGGACATATCCGACGGATGAGCGAAAATGAAAAGCTGAATCTTATTTTTCTGCCCGGGATTTCAACTGCGGAAACCATAACAGACATTTCAGGCAGAGGGGTGGGAATGGATGTGGTCAAAACCAATATCAGCAAACTCGGAGGCCATATTGATATTGAGAGCGTCATGGGAGAGGGAACGACTGTCCATATTACCATCCCGCTCACCTTGGCAATTATTCCCTCCCTCATTGTGGGCGCGGGAGAATTCCGATTTGCCATCCCCCAGATCAATGTTCAGGAACTGGTCTGTATCAACCCGGACAATCCCTCCCACAGGGTTGAAAAGGTGGGAGGTTCGGATGTGCTCCGTCTGCGGGGACGGCTTCTGCCTTTGGTCAGCCTTCCGGATATTCTGGGCATTCCATGCACGTTCACCCATCCCGATACAGGTGAGGAACTGCCGGAACGGCGTAAAAGTCTGGCAGATCAGTTCGGGAAACGGCCGCTGTTCCGGTGTCAGGAATCAAAAATGCTTTTTGGTCAGGCAAAAATAGAACCCGGGGCGGGCCAGGATCCGGAACCGGATATGCCTGACCGGCGACGGGCTCCCTGTGACGACTTGTGCATTGTTGTTCTGCGCGTGGGGATGAATGCCTTCGGCCTCCATGTCAATGCGCTTTTTGACAATGAGGAAATCGTGGTCAAGCCGCTCTCAGAGCATATTAAGGACTGCATAAATTTTTCAGGCGCCACCATTATGGGGGACGGACGCGTGGCAATGATCCTTGATGCTGCCGGGATCGCATCTTATGCCCAACTGCGATTCGGTGAGATAGAGGCCGAGGAGCGTCGCAGGCAGGAGAGAATATCCGAACAAAAGAGAGACGGGTTGAGAGCATGGCAGCCTATCCTTATTTTCAACAATGCTCTGAATGAGTATTTTGCGCTGCCCCTTGCAGGGATTTCCCGATTGGAGAGGATAGAGCCTCGGATGATTGAGCGGGTCGGAGAACAGGAATTTCTCTTTTATCACAATGATGTGCTTCCCCTCATACGGCTGGAAAAGCTCCTTCCCATCAGTCCCCTGCCTGAGGATGCAAAGGAGCTGTTCATTATTATTCCAAAGACTGCTTCCCATTCCATGGTTGGCATTATTGTCTCACGGATTCTGGATGCCATTGACAGCGATGTGTCGTTTTTATCTCTTAAAACAGACGCAAATATCGCACAGGGCTTTTGGGGTTCGGTCATATTTAACGATCATCTCACATTTTTTCTGAATACAGAAGAGCTTGTTGAGTTGTTTGAAAAAAATATTAAAACTTGAAACTTGAAACTTGAAACTTGAAACTTGAAACTTAAAACTTAAAACCTGAAACCTGAAATGAAATCAAGACAGTTTGTCACTTTCGGGATAGATGATTATCTTCTGGGTATTGATATCCTGAAGGTTCGTGAGATCAACCGTGTTCTGGATATCACACCGGTTCAGCATGCGCGGACTTATGTGCGGGGACTGATAAATCTGCGCGGGCAGACGGTAACAGTGTTTGATCTTGGCCGGCGCCTGGGCTTGGCCCTCAGGAAAATTGCTGAGGAAAGCCATAATATTATACTCAAAAATGACGCTGTCGGTCTTTTGGTGGACAGTATCAGGGATGTGGTGGTGGCTCAGGATGATGAAATTGAGCAGCCGCCCGCCAATGTGGGTGGCATTGAGGGAAAATTTATTGAGGGCATAGTAAAGCTTGAAAAAGACCTTCTGGTCATTCTCTCCGCTGAAAAAATTTTGGAGTACAAAGCGGTTAAAAGTGAATGATGAATGGATGAAAACAGGAAAAGGGGAAAACTATGCCGAAACTTTACGAATATCTCGGAATTATAATATTCTTCTGGTCGAATGAACATGAACCGATTCACGTTCATGGTGAATATCAGGGCAGAGAAAGCAAAGCGGAAATTATTGTCGAAGACGGCAGCATTGTAAGGATAAATATTGAGAAGGTAAAAGGGCGCAGACCTCTTGAGGCAGGCGAACTGAAAAATTTTGAAAATTTTGTTGCACACAAAGCCGATGATATTGTACAAAAGTGGATAGATTACTTTGTTTTGCATAAGAAAATCAAATTTGAGAGAATCACAAGAAGGATGAAATAATCATGTATGACAACAAACTTGCCGATGATGCGGTGATTGACATAACTGAGGCGAAATATGTTCCGCGTTACAGGATACATCTGTGGTTCAGCGACGGTGCCGAACAACTAATTGATTTTGAACAATTTTTGCGGAAATCGGATCACCCTGAAATCAAAAAGTATCTGAATACAGATATGTTCATAGATTTTTCCATCGCCCACGGCCGCCTGGACTGGAACGACTATGATCTGTGCTTTCCTGTTCAGGATTTGTATGAGGGGACAATAATAAAAACGCCGGCTGTCACATCCTAAGATGTTTATATAACAGACGAGGCAGCATGAAATTTCTGGGATGCTTGCCGGACTTCCTGAAAAACCGGATGACAACTGACAACCAACAACTAAGAATTAGGGAGAAACAGACATGTCAAAAGAACCGGATATCCTGGACGCGGCACACACCATCCGCTTTCATCTCAGGGAACTGTTCAGCGACACAGAGGCAGAGACCTTTGATCGTAAACTGGCTGCGCTTTTGACAAAAGCCAAATCAGACCTCGTGGGTATGTGCCTTACCCATCGTTGGATATTTCAGGCCGCGAAGACTTCCGAAAAAGCCTTGTGA
>JAOZLU010001045.1 GCA_029934695.1 Desulfobacterales bacterium
TTTTTGTATAATATCCTGTTGTTGGAAAAGCCGGTTTTATTTGATGTCACGGAACCTAATAGTATTGGAAGTGTTATTTCTCTTAGGTTAGTTGGAAAAGCCGGTTTTATTTGATGTCACGGAACATACAATGCATGCTATTTGGTAGACATCGTAATAGTTGGAAAAGCCGGTTTTATTTGATGTCACGGAACTTGTCCATTTGCGTCCTCATAGTAGGATGTCCAGTTGGAAAAGCCGGTTTTATTTGATGTCACGGAACTTATGAAAACCCTTTAATGCCATAGGTACAGTTGGAAAAGCCGGTTTTATTTGATGTCACGGAACTAACCTTGTTGATATTCACTGTGATTACGTCGGTTGGAAAAGCCGGTTTTATTTGATGTCACGGAACTTCAATATTAGATTTATAATTATCCATACGTTGGAAAAGCCGGTTTTATTTGATGTCACGGAACTGCACCAGTGAAGTCAACATGTTTGAGGTTTGAACGTTGGAAAAGCCGGTTTTATTTGATGTCACGGAACAGGATCATAGTACATTGAGTTAGTTCCACATCCGTTGGAAAAGCCGGTTTTATTTGATGTCACGGAACCACATGTGATCTGTTACATGATTCACATTTAGTTGGAAAAGCCGGTTTTATTTGATGTCACGGAACTTACAATTTTTATCCATTTTCATTACTTCCTTGTTGGAAAAGCCGGTTTTATTTGATGTCACGGAACTCTCCTTTCTTTTATATTTTGTGTACTAATATGTTGGAAAAGCCGGTTTTATTTGATGTCACGGAACGAGTCCACATAACGAACATATTTTTGTTGCCCGTGTTGGAAAAGCCGGTTTTATTTGATGTCACGGAACTTCGACAAGCTCAGTTACCTTTTAAACTTGTCGGAAGGGTCACGGAACATCTTCGACAAGCTCAGATACCGTCGACAAGCTCAGATACCGTCGAATAAAAGTTGGAAAAGCCGGTTTTATTTGATGTCACGGAACCTGTCACTTCGAAAGTTAACCAACCCTGTGCCAGCTGTTGGAAAAGCCGGTTTTATTTGATGTCACGGAACGAAGCAGCTGTTATAGACACTGATCCATCAAGACCAGTTGGAAAAGCCGGTTTTATTTGATGTCACGGAACCAAGATGTTGTATTGGTATCTTTCCCGTTTCAAGTTGGAAAAGCCGGTTTTATTTGATGTCACGGAACTCATCATCGATCCAGAAATGGTTGTGAATTTTGTTGGAAAAGCCGGTTTTATTTGATGTCACGGAACGTTTCTATATTGCCTTTTGACAATTTTTCCATACGTTGGAAAAGCCGGTTTTATTTGATGTCACGGAACTTCGACAAGCTCAGTTACCTTTTAAACTTGTCGGAAGGGTCACGGAACATCTTCGACAAGCTCAGATACCGTCGACAAGCTCAGATACCGTCGAATAAAAGTTGGAAAAGCCGGTTTTATTTGATGTCACGGAACCCATCACTCCCGGATATTAT
>JAOZLU010001046.1 GCA_029934695.1 Desulfobacterales bacterium
TTTTTCTTTGAGCGAGTCAATATATTTTTTTGTGGTTTTACGAAATTCAATAATGGTTTCCTTGTCCATCTTCACAATCTCAACCTTTTCCTTGAACTTGCGGATGGCTTCGGCATTGAGGCCGTTAATCCAGTTGTAACTCCAGAGTTGGGTTTCCCTCGCTGCGATGTCAATGATCCATTTCAGATCTTCCGGCAGTTTGTCATAAGCCTTCTGATTGAAGAAAAGCCCACATTGGATGCCCGGCTGATGAACGCCTGGCTGGATGACGTATTTGGTAATTTCATCAAATCCCATGGGATAGTTGATGGCAGGGGATGAGAATTCAGCAGCATCAATAACACCGCGCTCCAAAGCCAAATAAACTTCGCCGCCCGGCAGAGGACTGACAGAAGCACCCAAATTGTTCAGAATATCCATGTACCATCCCGGGGTTCGGACCCGCATCCCCTTGAAATCTTCCATTTTTGTGGCTTTTTTATTGGAAAAAAGACCCATTTCCTGACCGCACTGTCCCCCGGGGAGGGCAAAGACGCCGAATTTACCGTAAAGTTCCTGCATCATTTCCATGCCGCCCTTCTCATAGAGCCAGATGTTGTATCCTTCGGCATCCAGGCCAAAAGGAACGGACGCAAAGGCCACAAATGCCTCGTTTTTTCCTTTCCAGTATCCGGGCCAGTCATGGCCGGCCTGTGCCGATCCTTTGCTTACTGCATCAAGGGTCTGCATTGCAGGAACCAGTTCTCCAGCGGAAAACGGTTTGATGTTAAGACGGCCCGCGGATATCAGGCGGACGCTGTCGCAGAAATGAACTGCAATATCATAGAACAGAAGTCCCTTGCTCCAGGGCATGACCATCTTCCACCGGACTTTGTCCGTCGAAGGTTTGAATTTGACCCGCTTGGCGATCTTGTGACGTTTATCCTCACCGAATTTCCCCCGCTTTTCAGCCGCGAAAGAAAGGGTTGATGTAAAAGTAAAGCAGATGATGAGCAGAATGCTCATGCCAAATATCAGTGTTTTCTTCATGTTTTTATGTTCCTCCTAAATTGAAATGGATGAGTTGTATCCGATAAATAATTGTTTCTTTATTGTTCCGAATCCAGATATATATACCAGCTTAATTCAGATTGCCAATACTGATCTTGTCCGGAAACGCCCTTTTGCTCAGACTTGATTGATGAAGATTGCCACCTCCTTTCACAAGCTCCTGTTTTTTTTCTGAAAACCTGATTTCCAGGCCCGTTGTAGGGTGGGTGAAGCGAAGCGGAACCCACCATGCCACTCATAAAACGCCTGTTCTAATCCTTCTCGTCCCTGACCGTTGTAGGGTGGGTGAAGCGAAGCGGAACCCACCATGCCACCATGCCACCATGCCACCAATGCCACCATGCCACCAATGCCACCAATGCCACCATGCCACCAATGCCACCAATCAGTAGTCAGTGAAAGGTGGGTTCCGCTTCGCTTCACCCACCCTACATGTTCATGAATAAT
>JAOZLU010000482.1 GCA_029934695.1 Desulfobacterales bacterium
CCGGAACAAGCTTTTTGGGGCAAAAAAACGCTTCGCTTAATTTTTGCACTCCGGATAATCTTTTTGTTGAAAGCTATAGTCTTGAGGAATTAATTGTTATGAGATGAATGAGGAATTAATTGTTATGAGACGAATATGGAAAAGTCCGCCCACTCATCCTGGCGCAATATTGACTTCTGGAGTTGTTATTCAGGAGTGCTGGAATGAAATTTTCGGCACTTCAATGACTTGCAAAGCACTCCGGACTGACCAAGGAGCATAAACCATGTCATATTTGATGGAAGAAAAATGGCTTGAAATGATCAGGGCCTTTATGAAGCTGTCGCCGGAGGAAATATCCGCCTAAGCAGAAAGAAGACTGGACGAAACTCTGGAAAGAATGGCTCATATCTATAACATTTCACCGGGCGAGGCCTATGAAAAGCTTATTAGAAATCGTGACAGAATGTATTGACAAAGAAGATATGCGAAAGAGAATCCGAGGCGTTCAATGAATTTATGAACGCCCCCTTCCGCTCCCGGCGGGATTGCCAAATCCCGCGGTCTCGGATTTGACAATCCGAGTCGAGGGGGGAGAATTGGAGTCGAAAAATGATGAAATTTGTTTTTATACCTGTTATATGCTCAATCCTCATCTCAGCGCATCAGACGAATGCGAACACCTGGGGCAAAGCCGTGGCTCAGATCACCCAGGAGATAAAAGAGACGCAGAAAGACATTGAGACCACCCGGAAAATGGTTCAACAGGAGCAAATCCGATTAAAGAAAGAACTCTCAGCACTCAGACAGGAGACAGAACAAAAGGAAAAAACTCTTCAGGCATCAAAAGACCAGTTGGAAGGATATCTTCAGACTGAGGAAAAACTCCGCAGCGAAATTGAGAAAGAAGAGAAAACAGTCAGGACGTTGGAAGAGACCCTGAGAACCGTTGCAAAAGATGTGACCCAGATCATTGACGGGAGTCTGGCTGCCCCTGAAAATCCCTCCCAAAAGAAACGCCTTGCCCCGTTGCTGGACCCGGACCGCTTTCCGGGGATGACAGATATTGAAAATCTCGCCGCGGTTCTTTTTGAAGAAATGGAAGCAGGTAAAGCCATCCGCAAATATTCCGGAACTTTTATAGATACCCAGGGTGCGGAAGCTTCCGGAACCATCCTCAGAGTGGGAAAATTCACAGCATGTTATCAGCAGGGCGATAATGTAGGCTATCTCCGATCTGACAAAAATCTGGACAAACTGGTCGCCATTCCTGGAAAATCGCCCTGGCGCATTGGCCGAGGCATCAAAACATATTTTTCAGGAGAAAACGATCATCTCCCCTTGGATTTGTCCGGCGGCATCATCGCGGAGCAGGTAAATCAGGATGGAGATATCCGGGGATGGATCGAAGCGGGCGGGCTTCTGGTCTGGCCGATTCTCGCCATCGCCCTGATTGCCATTCTTCTCTCTTTGGAACGCCTGTATTCCCTGGGACGCATTCCCACAAAAACAGATAAAATCATGGATTGCATGCGTGACCTTGTCTTGGAAAAAAACTGGGAAGCCTGTAAGGAACTGTGCCATAAAAACGCCAGAATTCCAACCTGCAATGTTCTGAAAACCGGTCTGGAACATCTCGGCGCGGCCAGAGAAGTGCTGGAAAATGCGCTGGAGGAAGCGATTTTAAAGGAGCTTCCCCGTCTGGAGCGTTTTCTCACCACCCTCGGCGTACTGGCTGCCATTGCGCCGCTTCTGGGACTTCTGGGAACCGTTACCGGCATGATCCATACGTTCCAGGGAATCACCGTGTTCGGAACCAGTGATCCCCGGATGATGTCCGGCGGCATATCAGAAGCCCTGGTGACGACACAACTGGGGCTTGCCGTGGCAATTCCCATCATGATTGTTCATCATTTCTTTGACCGCCGGACAGAGAAAATCATCGGCGATATGGAGGAAAAAGGTACGGCTCTGATGACGATTGTAGGGGTGAGAGGTGAGAGGCGGGAGAAATGAATTTTTTAAGCTTTGATTCTCAGTTTGAAGCAGTGCTGAGATATCTGGATCAGGGCGGATATGTCATATACCCGCTCATTGGGATTTCAATCTGGATGTGGTATCTTATTATTAAAAAACTGAGTATGCTGTCCAATTGGCGAAAACAGGGGCGAGGCACTTCTCACAAGGGTGAGAAATATAAAATAATGACAGAATTTGAAGCCCGCAGAACCTTTGATTCCGATCTGGACAAAATGATTTTGGAATCCCTTGTGCAAAAGCATCAGAATGAAATGGAACGCCATCTTCAAACCATTTTTGTACTGGCCTCGGTCGCACCGCTTTTAGGGCTTTTGGGAACCGTTACAGGAATGATATCCACTTTTGAAGCCATCTCCCGCTTTGGCACAGCAAACGCCAGAGCATTCGCGGCGGGCATCTCAGAAGCGCTGGTGACAACCCAGATGGGACTGATCGTCGCAGTGCCAGGACTTTTCATGGGGCAATTGATCCGAAAACGCACAGATAACATTCAAATACGAATGGAAATTGTGAATTATGTATTGTGAATTATGTATTGTGAATTGTGATTTATTTGAGATTTATGATTTGTTATTTGTGATTTGTAATTTTAGGATTGGGAATGAACAGACTTCGCATTAGCCGTCATCGGCGTTCAAAAGGCGTGGAAATCAATATGATGCCGCTGATAGATATGGTTTTTATTCTGCTGATTTTCTTTATCGTGACCGCAAATTTTGTAAAAGAAAGCAGTGTGGATATTCAGCGACCCACGGCAAAGAGTGCTGTGGCAAAGGGAAAAATTCATCTGATGGTGGAGATCACTCAGAACGGAATCGTTTTGATCGAGGGGAGAACCACGGATATTCGCTCGGTCCGCTCACGAATGAAACGGTTTCTTGTGGAAACACCCGGAGGCTCCGTGATTATTGTCGCGGATAAAATGAGCAGCACCGGCATTCTCATTCAGACGCTGGACGAATGCCGGCTTGCCGGAGTTGAAAACATCAGCGTTGCAGCGAGGAAACCATGAACATGATAAATGAGATCATTAAGGGACGTATTTTTTTTATTGTCTCGGCAATTCTGGTCAACGGACTGATTCTGCTGATGATTCCCCAGCTTTCCAAGCATGAGGATCATCAGGATTCAAAACCTTTTTTCAACGCCATCTTCGTGACAAAGTATGAAGCGCCTCCGTCCCCGATGCTTCATCCGAGGAGGAAACAGCCCAGGCCGGAAGAAAAAAAGTCTGAGACACTGCCCAAGTTTTTTTTTAAACAAAAAAAAGTGCAGACAAAGCCTCCCCAGCTAAACTTTGAAATTCCCAATGTGAGTTTTGAAATTCATCCGAAACTTAAAACACGCATGACCATTGCGCCGCCGCTTATTGAGAAGAAGCCGGAGCCTGCTGTTGCGTTGCGATCTGTTGAGAAGAAGCCGGAGTCTGCTGTTGTTGTTGCGCCGCCGTCTGTTGAGCAAAAAACAGGGCCTGTGGCTCGGCCGACAGTGCCGCAGCCTGTTCCTGCTGTGCGATCCTTTCCTGCTGAATTTGGCATGGATGAAGTGGATGAGAAACCCCGTGTTTTGCAAAAAGTGAATCCTGTATATCCCCACCGGGCAAAGCGGCGGAATATAAAAGGGAAGGTCACGGTGAAATTTCTCGTGTCTGTCAGCGGCGATGTGACAAAGCCTTCTGTTGTGGAGGCAAAACCAGAGGGTGTTTTTGAACAGAGCGTCCTGCAGGCCATTCAAAGATGGCGTTTTAAGCCCGGCTATTACCAGGGAAAACCTGTGCCGACGTGGGTGATTTTACCTATACAATTCAATCTGAAGACCTGAAAACAGAGGCGTTATGTACCACATTCTGCTGATAACATTCCTGTTGAGCCAAATTTTGTTTCCGACATATCTGTCTGCCAAAACAGGGACTTCCTCGCTTACCAGAGAGGAACAAAAGGCTTTGTATGAGGCACAGGAGGCGACAAAAGGAAAGGCGTTTCAAAAAGCCGCCCGCCTGCTTACGGAACATCTCCGAAAATACCCTGACAAGCCGGATCCCCTTGTATTTTACGCTTTGGGAAATGCGTGGTACCTGAGCGGAAATCTGAAAAATGCTTATAACGCTTATGAACAGGGATTCAGGCAGTATCCGTCCTCATCTCTGCTTTGTACAAACTTCGCCACTGTTTCATACAAACTTGAAAAATATTCCAAGGCCGGAGAGTTGTTTGAAAAGGCTTATAAACTCAGCAGATCCCCTCAGAAGGAAATGCTTTATCAGGCGGGAACCGCTTATTATCAGGCAAAAGCGTTCAAAAAAGCAAAATCCGTTCTCAGGTGTCTGAACAGCGGCCGCGAGGTCATGAAAAAATCCTGGATTCAGCTCCTCATCCACGTCTGTCTGGAACTGAAAGATTGGAGAGAAGCGGAAAAAATGCTTCTGAAGTTTCTGAACAGAAATCCCACAGACACGGAATATTGGCGGTTACTTTCCCAAATCAGATTCCGCCGGAATGATCACCGGGGAACCGCAAGTGCCCTTGAAATCCTTTACGGAATCAGTCCTCCCACTTTAAAAGAGTTGGAGGAATTGGCGAATCTCTGTCTTCTTATGAATTTTCCCCTGAAGGCGATTCGGTATCTTGAAAAGGCTTACGGCCCTTCCCCGACCCCGAAACAATGTGACAGAATATCCATAATCTGTGTTCAGGCCCGGCGGCCGGATCAGGCCATCCGGTACCTGAATATGGCGATTCAGCAGGTCCCTTCCTCATCACGTCTGCTTGAGAAAGGAAAACTCTGTTATGAACAAGGCCATTGGAATAAGGCCATAACGGCCTTCCGAGCCTGTATTCAGAAAAATCCATACGAGGAACTTGCCCATCTTCTCATGGGATACTGCGCCGTGGAAAAGGAAGATTTTGTCCTTGCCCGGAACGCTTTTCTGAAAGCTTCAAAAGGAAAAAAATATCGGGACCAGGCCCTATCTGCCCTCAAAGTGCTGAACGACGGATAACAACGAGGGTGACAGAGTCTGGCATTTTTGCACTTACAAGGTGGTGAGATGCAAAAATTTCGCCTTAGGGCTGCCATTTTTGCACTCCGTTCCTGGTCCGCAGAGTGATCCGGCATAATACAGGGCACTTTGGGATGAGCGGGGTCGGGCCAACATACTGAAAAACAAGTGAGACAGGCCAAAAAACAGGCGTTTTAAGGGCCTATATCGCACTTTTCGGCATCAAAAAGAGTGATATAGGATTCTGTCTCTCCTCCTATATCGCCTTTTTTGGCCCCAAAAAAGAGCGATATAGGCCCTTTTTGAAGCCAAAATAAGCAGATAACTCGTTTAA
>JAOZLU010001047.1 GCA_029934695.1 Desulfobacterales bacterium
CATTCACCATTCACCATTTCATTCACATCCCCCAGACCGTTATGTTCCGTCCCCCGCATTCCTCATCACGGCGGAATATCTTCTCGTCCCATTCTGTCTTTTTTCTCCTGTCAAAAATGACGAGGTGCCCTTCGTCTGTCCCGCATTTGTCCATGTACTTCCGGATCTGTCTCAGTCCTTCGGCAATGGTCTTTTCTGTGTCGCCGTAACGTATTTTCAGTTCAATGACAATTTCCTGCTTTCTGTCCAGACACTGCCATTCCAGCAGGAGGTCTGTCCTTTTTCTGCCCAGACCGTATTCCCGTGTGATCCTGCCCCCGGAATTGATGATGCGTCCGAGGAACGCCTGCATCAGCAGCTGGGCCGAGGCCTCCCTGTAGTGGAATCCCCGGGACCATTTTTCCGAGTGTTTCCGGAAAAAATCCTGGAAGGCACTGATCAGCCTGTCTGTGTCAAGGGAACCGTCCTCCCTGCGGACATACCAGAGCGTCTCATGAGCGATGGTGACCTGGGTGGCATAAGTCAGCGCTCTGGGGATGACCTCCCGGTAAATGCGGTTTGCAATGCGGATGCTGCCTTCGAGCTTTATCAGTCCCAGGTCTCTCACATAGAGGATGTCATCCTCCGCCGCATCCCCGGGATCATCATCTCCTGCAAGAAGGGGTTCTATGACGCGCCGCACCCGTTCCTCTTTCAGCTTGTCCGCAAGCTGGTCAATATGGGTCTCCCTGCGGAGAATCAGGTTCTCAGCTGCCTGCCGCACCATATCCCCGGTTACCAGCACAGAGCGGTCATCCCTGTCTGCTTTCTTTTTAAAGCATATCTCGTATCCCAGGGCGTTCACAAGCCAGGGCTGTCCTTCTGAAAGCTCCCATGCGGCATCCAGCGCATCTTCCGAAAATTTCTGACCGGTTTCATCTGTATGAAATCTGTAAAGTGTTTCCGCCTCCTGCCTGGAAAATTCTCCCAGTCTCAGGGATTCCGCCTTGATATTGAAGGCACTGCCGCCGGTGATGACCGCCTTTTCCCTGCCGGACCGGATACGGTAATCCCGCACATCCCGAACCCCGCAGAGAATGATGCTCTGGGGAAACATCCCGGGTCTTTTGTCATAGCCCGCCCTCAGCTGGCGCAGCACCGAGATCAGGGTGTCCCCGATCAGGGAGTCAATCTCATCAATGAGAAGCACCAGGGGCAGGTCGCTTTTTATGCTCCATTTTGAGAGAACAGCGTTCAGTGCGGCATCCCCGCCTCTTTTTTCCAGCATATTCTGACAGATGTCACTGAGTGAGTCATCACCCAGATGATATTCGGCTCTGTCAGTCATCTCACTCAGTATTGCCCGTATTCCCCTATATACATCTTCCCTGGCACCCTGGGCAGCCTCAACATTGAGATACAGGCATCTGTGCTTTCCCGCTGTGTTGAGATATTCCGTCAGGGCAAGAAGGCATGATGTCTTACCAGTCTGCCTCGGCGCATGAAGAACAAA
>JAOZLU010000483.1:0-2313 GCA_029934695.1 Desulfobacterales bacterium
AAAAAGGTGCGACGCAGGGCTGATTTCAGGCCTCCCCTAAAAGCGTTATAATCAGGAAAAAATGAAGGCTTTTTCCATATACCGTGATACATGAAACGTGAATTCACGTTTCAGCAACAAATACCTGAACAGAAATTCTTATATCAGGATGCAGGGTGGGTGGAATTTATTAATTTTTCAGGGAAAAAAATTAACCCACTGATCTGATTTGCCAGAAAATTCATGAACAGGTGCTTATTTACATTTACACCAGCCAGAAACCAGAACCGGAAAAATTTAATCATCAGGATATAAAGAAACATTTTGAAATTGTCAACCTTACAGTTATGTAAAAAATGTAACAGAGTTGTTACTTGGGCTGATGAAAATATCACAGACATATCTGCCAACTGTGATCCTGTTTTTATTCCGCTTATTTTTTTCAACTTAAAAATCAGAGAATTACATAATGACCGGAACAGAAACGTGATCAGCTTTCTGAGAGCATCAGGAGGCAACCCTGGCTGGTATGTTAATCCCCTTAGGGGAAATGATCGGAATATATATTGATACCCGTACTGTAATTCAGATTATATATTTTCTTTATTTTTTTGTAATATCGGCAGCTTGGTCACTTATATTATGGTATGAACGATATAAATACAGACTCAGAGGAAAATATTTCAGGAACTTCCCCGGGGATTAATCTGTGAAATCCGTGAAATCTGTTTAATCTGCGGTTCAAACTCTCGGTAATTGGCGGGATCAAAAATCAAAAAGCCTGGCGGGATTTGGCAATCCCTCAGGAGCAATAGTTTGGCTGAATTGTGATTTGTTTTTTTGAGAATACCATCTGCCGTAAATGGTACGGTTCGGTACCATCCCCGCTCCTCTGAATCTGTTATAATCAGCAATGATAAATGGGGAAATGCGTCATGGCAATGATCTGAGGTTGGGAAAAATTTCCAGAGCGGGTATGGTATCTTTTGCAGAAACCGGAGAGGTGATTGAGGGTTAAGGATGGAGATTCCTTAACCCTTAAATTTCAGATTACTTCTTTCTTGCTTCGCCCAGCGACATTATCACCTGATCCAAGGCTGAGAGATTTCCAGGTGTGTTCCCGCCCATTGAGGCCTTTTCGGGAATGTCTCCAACCCCTCCCAGTATCTCATCCGCGGGGATATCTTCCTCAATCATCTCGGACGATCTGCTTTCAAGCTCTGGTGGCGTTACCTCACTTTCAGCGGGTATTTCATAACTGCCATCTTCTTCGCACGGCACAACATTTCCAAGAAGCGGCCACGCGTCACTACCCCAACTGGCAGGTACGGCATAGCCTTCTCTTCCTGCAAAGAAGCTGTGTTTGAGTTCTCCTGGTGCGGCATTGAATTCATCTTCTGAGCCTTTCACAAAATCTGTTTTGAGAAGGTTGGCAGGGATTTCCTCTTTTGCTTCTCCGAAGAATGTCCATGCGAACTCTCCGGGTTTCACAGAGAAACCCACGTCGCCTGCTTCACGGAGGAAATGCCGCTGTTCAGGATTCGAGGAATAAAGATTGAATTCTTCGTCCAAAAGAGGGGCTTCCCAGCCTTCGCTTTTCATCCATCCCCAGGTGATGTTGGAGAGTCTCGCTTCAGGGTCGAGTGCGGGTGCAAAACGGCATCCGATACGAAGAGCTTCTTCAAGGGTGCAACACTTGTAGAGTTCTTCCCTGCCGCCTCTCATAGCTCTGCCCTCTCTGAAGTCATGACGGTTGCCTACTTCCTCAACTTCACCAGGATCATAGAGGAAACCGAGTTCAAGCCCTCTGCCTTCGCTCAAGCCGGGTCTTGATATGCCGCCTTCATCTCCTTCATACGGGCCGGGGGGTACTTCCGGGGGGATGTGGGGCGGGGGGTTGCCGACGAATATTGATATCTGGCTGGCAGCTTCCAGCGGGCCATCATAACCGGGACTCCCGTAAGCACCCTGATCGTCTGTCGTGATCGTCAGTGTGGCCTCTCCGACATAACCGCTTTCCGGCGTGTATGTCAGTCCGTTCAGTCTGCCGTTAATCCTATCCAATGTATCATTGATTATGATCTCCTGATCCCCGGCCTGTCGTCCGCCTCCTTCCGAAAGTGTTCCGTTGTTAACACTGATGGTGACCTGAACCTTACGATGCACCGGATTATCATCAGCGTCATAGTGGTACGCATCAATATCACTCACGGAAATGGCATTGCCGTTTCCGGGGCTGAAAACCAGCTGGGTGTCTTCAGATACCACCTGATCTCCAGGTATATGGTTCACCGGGGCATCGTTTACAGCGATGACGGTCAGCCAGCATGTTGG
>JAOZLU010000483.1:2413-5342 GCA_029934695.1 Desulfobacterales bacterium
GTGATTGTCATGACCGCCTGATTTTCCAATCCGTATGCGTCAGTAACCCGAACATCCAGCGTGTATTCCGGTTTTGTTTCAAAATTCAGGTCAGCAGCCGGGCAGGCAACCGTAATCTCGCCGGTCTGAGGGTTCACATTGAAAACCCCCTGACCGTCTCCGCCGATGACCTCGTAGGTTATGGTGTCTCCTTCCGGGTCGGTGGCTTCCACCGTGCCTACGAATGTGTCGCAGGGACTGTTTTCGTTCACATTGAAATTCTGAGGCGCAATATCCGGCGGCTCATTAAGATTATTGATATTGATCGTCATTGTCGCCTGATTGGTCAGGCGTCCGTCACCGTCATCCTCAACCTGAACCTCCAAGGTGTATGTCGGAGTCCGCTCAAAATCCAGATCAGCACCCGGGGCCACAACAATCTGATGCGTGACAGGATCAAGATCGAATATGCCCTGGCCGCTTCCGTCCACAACCCGGTAAATCAGATTATCTCCATCCTGATCCGTGGCAATTACCGGCCCCGGATTTACATTGGTACCGGCCGGGCTGTTCTCGTTGATATCAAAGGTCTGCGGTGCGATATCCGGGGGATCGTTCTCATCAATCACGCTGATTGTCATTATCGCCTGGTTTGTCAGCTCACCGAGACCGTCATCCTGAACCTGAACATCCAGAAAATATTCATTCTTGGTTTCATAATCCAGATCAGCGCCTTCGGCCACTGTGATATCACCAGTGACAGTATTCACATTGAACACTCCCATTCCGTCTCCGCCAAGGACTGTGTAGGTCAGATTGTCTCCGTCCGGATCCGTGGCCTCTATCGGTCCCACATCTGTGCCGCCCGGACTGTTCTCTTTGATGTTGAAAAACTGGGGTGCTATCTCCGGGGGATCGTTCACGTCAGTCAGCGTGATCGTCATTGTGGCCTGGTTCGTCAGGTTCCCCTCACCGTCATCCTGCACCTGGACATCCAGCGTGTATTCGGGTGTTTTCTCATAGTCCAGATCAGTGCCCTGAGCCACTGTGATCCTTCCGGTGCCGGGATCCACATTGAAAAATCCCTGGCCGGTTCCGCCCACAACCCGATAGGTCAGACTGTCTCCGTCCGGATCACTCGCCACGGGATCTCCCACAAAGGTGCCGCCCGGGCTGTTTTCCTCAATCGTGAAATGCTGGGGATCAATATTCGGCGGTTCGTTCTTATCAATCACAGTGATCGTCATCACCGCCTCATCTGTGAGGTTCCCGTCGCCGTCATCCTGAACCCGGATGTCCAAGGTATATTCAGGTGCGGTCTCGTAATTGATGACAGCACCAGGCGCCACAGTGATTTCCCCCGTCTGAGGATCCACCTGAAACACCCCCTGGCCGGTTCCGCCAGTGACGGTGTAGGTCAGATTGTCCCCGTCCACATCATTTGCGATAATGTCGCCCACCGGTGTGCCGCCCGGGCTGTTCTCCTCAATTCCGAAATTCTGGTCTGCAATATCGGGCGGTTCGTTCAGATCATTCAGATGAATTGTCACTGTTCCATGACTGGTCAGGTTTCCCTCGCCGTTATCCTGAACCTGGACTTCCAACTCATATTCGTTTTTGGCCTCATAGTCCAGAACAGCACCCTGGGCCACTGTGATCTGGCCGGTGGCGGCATTCACGTCAAACAGTGTGCGGCCGCTTCCCCCGACCACTGAGAATGTCAGCGTGTCACCTTCTATCAGGGGGTCGGAGCCGTTTATATCTGTGGCCGTGACTATTCCCACATTCATACCGGCCGGACTGTTCTCGTCAATTCTGTATTCCTGATCATCAATTGAGGGCGCGTCGTTGATGGGACGGACATTGATTGTGATAGGTTCCGCCTGCGCAACACCGCCAACACTGACGTATATGTTGGCAGTACCTGTCATATCGTCCGCCAATTCTCCTTCCACTCTCCACATATTGTAGCCCGGACGCTCAATGCCGTCATCGTCTGTGAAAGGGGAGGACATATATCCCATATTTGTCAGTTTGACATTCTGAAGCAGGGTATGGTTTGTCCAACTGACAAGATCAACCTGAAAATTCTGGTCCCCATCTGTATTCCACAGATGAAGGTTGTAATCAATAGAACTGTTCTCATCAACGCCGATGGTGTTCGGGAAGTGATAAGACGAAACAAGCATTCCTGAGTAATCGTCCAGTTGTTCCGCATCCAGAGGCGGAGTCCCTTCATCAGCCCCTTCGGAACCGACCTCCAAATCCCAGTCTCCGAGCTTGCCGGTGGTGTCGTCGGAAGCCCACACATCAGCACCGGTCGCATCAGAGAGACTGTCAAGAAGACTCTGGCCTTCTCCTGAGCCCGCGTTGCATCCGAAGACATAAATATGACTGTCATCTGTCAGAACAGACCTCAGCGATTCCCATGCGTCCGCATTCTCATCAACATTATCAGCAGTGACCACCTCATTCCCGAGACGGAAGTTTCCTGCCTCGCCATGGGACAGGATGGACACGGAATCCACCGGCTGGTCCAGTTCCGTAATCCTGCCGATCACATCAGCCACAGACTCGCTGGCCGCATCATAGACAATGACACGCGTGCCAGGAGTTGCCGCAGCCGTCAGCTTATGATAATCGGGGAGGCTGTCAGCAACAAGGACAATCTCAACGGATTCCGCCTGAACCTCCTCCCCGGCAGGGGCAGAAAGCAGGGCGGCAGCATCGGCAATGTGTCCTGTCTCATTGTCTGCATGGTCCGGAACATAAGAATTTCCGGCAACCACAGATTCATAAGCGAACGCATGATCCAGTGCCTCGCCAGCCATAGCCCCGTCAAGGACAATTCTATTTTCCAGTTTGATTAAATTCAACATTTAAACCTCCCTATATTTGATGTTTGATGTTTGATGTTTGATGTTTGAGAACATCCAACATCCAGCATCCA
>JAOZLU010001048.1 GCA_029934695.1 Desulfobacterales bacterium
GTTTCATAAGGAAGCCGCCTCCTGATTCGACAAACTGAATCTTTTTTCCTTTTAATCTTCTCAGCACTTCAACGGGAAGTGTTATCTGGGATGATTCAATTCTTACAAGTTGCATTATCTTTTCTCCTTTTATTTCTGGCTATCCAGCAAGGACAGCCCGGGCCTTATCCTTGCCAAACCCAATCCATAATAGTTGCAACAGAGATGCTTCCCAAGCCCCATCTACACGGATTGGCGATAAGCAAGGATTACATGCTCTCCTGCCAACAAATCCCTGCTTATCACTAATCCATGTAGATGATAAGAAAGGATTACTTCCCAAGCCGCCCACAAATCCTTTCTCACACATAATCCGGGCAGATGAATTGGCAACAGTCAGGCATTGATTATGAAATCCCTGCAGGGGAAAGACGAGTCCGATTTCTTTGGGACACTCCATATTGTATCAGCTTGTCAGATAATGTCAAGCTGTTTCTGTTTCGGTGTTTTGGCTGTTCATAAGAAATCATTCCCTGTGAGCATTATGATCTTTTCACAGGGAATGCAGTGTGTTCAGGGAGAGAGGAGGGGTTTGTTTCGGGGAGCGGCATCCGGACTTCCGGAGTTGTAAAACTTCGGAAGTCTGAAAACAGCGGTCACTTGTCCGGCGCAAAGCCGTCCTCACCATTCGGATCCGCATGGTATCCCGAGGAATTGTAGAACTGAATGATCCGCAGCAGCTCGCTCAGGCTGATGCGCCGGTCTTCCCTGCTCTTATCCGCTTTTGTGTAGTCCGAACTGTGAGGGCCGCAGGTCATATCATCCTCTCCGAAGCCATATCCGTCTTTCCCGTCCGGGTCACAGGAGTAGTCCGACTTTATGTTGTAGAACTGGATGACCCGGAGAAGTTCCGAAAGTTTGATTTTATGATACGGGGGATTATAATCCGCACTGTGATAATCTCTCAGTTCCCTGATCTTCACTGTCACCTCGGCGGTGTCAGAGGCATTGTTTTCGTCTCTCACTTCGAGTCTGAAGGTCAGAGATTCACTGTCCGAACCGATCTCCGGGGCGATGAACTCAGGCTGAACAGCGGCCGGATCGGAGATCGTCACATCCGTTCCCCCGGTCTGGGCCCACTGATATGTCAGCACATCATCTACGTCAGGATCGGAGGAGCCGGAAGCATCCAATGTCACCGTGCCTCCTTCATACAGACTATGATCCGGGCCGAGAGCGACAGCCACAGGCGGCTGATTGACATTCACCGTCATCTCGTCGTCGTCCGACAACCCGAGTCTGTCTGCCACGGTCAGGCTGAATTTAAGGGGCTCGCCGGCCACGTCCGCTGTGAATTCGGGCTGAACCGTTGCGGGATCCGAAAGGGTCATCTGGGTTCCGTCGGTCTGGGCCCAGAGATAGGTGATCTCGTCATCCGGGTCCGGGTCGGATGATGCGGAGCCGTCCAATGTCACTGTGTCTCCGAGGTTTGCGGTCTGATCCGGGCCGGC
>JAOZLU010001049.1 GCA_029934695.1 Desulfobacterales bacterium
CATTCTACCAGCAGGGCGGCGGCGAGATTGCAAAGGCCAAAGACCGCTTAAAAGCGTTGGAACAGGAGTTGGATGCAACATATCAACGGTGGGAAGAATTAATGTAGGGTGGGTGTAGCGAAGCGAAACCCACCTTCACGGAAAACAGGTCAGTCAGTAGGGGTGGGTGCAGCGAAGCGGAACCCACCTTATGCAACTGTCTGGTAGTTCCGCTTACACATTTGAGAAACCCTTAACCCTTTTAATGTTTTACAAAGGAGCTTTGATGATGACATGCTGAACATCATCAGAACTCGGGAACGTAAAATCAGCAACTTAAAACAATGTACAGAGGAGAATGTTATGAAAAAAAGTTTGTATTGTTTTATGGCAGCAATTGTGATTTGTATATGGGGGATGTTTCCCGTAGCGGGACACGCGGCCCGGTTCAAGGTTCTGGTGGTCATGAGCTATGAGGAAACATTTCCGGGAAATCAGGCCATCAAAAAAGGTATAGACCCTGTTTTGGCCGCCGAACATGAAATTAAGTATTTTTACATGGATACGAAAAAAAATTTGGAGTGCGGCCCGCAGAAAGCCGAAGAGGCTTATGCGCTTTACAGGGAATTCCAGCCTGACGGTGTCATTGCCGCCGACGACAATGCCCAGTCCATGTTTGTTGTGAAGTATCTGAAGGACAAGGTCAGAACTCCGGTGATGTTCTGCGGGGTCAATGCCGATCCTGGAAAATACGGGTATCCGTCCTCAAATGTTTCGGGGATTCTGGAACGTCTGCATATCAGTGAGACCATTGCCCTTGCCAGGCAAATGGCCCCCTCCATAGAAACTGTCGGATTTATTATGAAAGACAGTCCTGTCGCAAAGATTATCTTACAGCAGATCAACAGTGAGTCAGACACCTATCCGGCAAAATCTGTCGGATTGAAGATGCCGAAAACATTGAAACAGGCTGTGTCAATGACAGAGGAACTTAAAAAACAGTGTGACCTGCTGTTCATGGTGGCTCTGCAGGGAATATCCGATGAAGACGGCAAGCCTGTTTCTGAAAAGGAGGCTGTGTCAACTTTGACAGGGGTTTTTGCCGGGCCCTCAATCACCTGTCTCGAATATAATGTCAGATACGGGGTGTTGTGCGCTGTGATTCACAGGATGAAGGAACAGGGTGAGACAGCCGCCAAAATGCTGCTGAAGGCGATGCAGGGAACGCCGGTTACCGAGATACCGATCACCCGGAATTATAATGGAAAACGGATAATCAATGTGACGGCTCTCAAAGCATTGGGAATACTGCCCAGAGCTGATTTTCTGCTCGGTGCCGAATTGGTGAAAACAGAGAAGTAAGAGGAAAGGGGAAAGAACATCCCACTACCACTAAGATGTAGGGTGGGTGGAGCGGAGCGCAACCCACCAGACTAAGATGTAGGGTGGGTGGAGTGGAGCGCAGCGCAACCCACCAGACACCTCCGGACATCCGCACAAGGTGGGTTA
>JAOZLU010001050.1 GCA_029934695.1 Desulfobacterales bacterium
CGATGCTGTGGCTGGTCGTGATGGTGGTGATACCGGCTATTAGTGTGTTGAACCATCCAGTTTTCGCAGATTCCCTGATTGAGAAGAAAATCACCGGCGAGACCGAATTCGGCATCTCCGTCGGGACCGATTTCGGCATCTCCGTGTCCGTGAGCGGAGACACCGCGCTTGTCGGGGCGCCCGCAGGGGGTTGGAATAATTCAGGCTCTGCCTATGTGTTTGAGCGCAACCGTGGCGGGACAGACAACTGGGGGAAGGTCTCTCTAAGCTCCGACAGCGCATGGGCTGGCAGTTTCGGCGGCTCCGTGTCCGTGAGCGGAGACATCGCTGTCGTGGGGGCGTATTATGAGGCTGACTACTTAGGTTCGGTCTATGTGTTCGGACGCAACCAGGGCGGGACAGACAACTGGGGGCGGGTCGCAAAAATCACCCCTGACGACCCTGACGTCAGTGTGTTGCATTACCAATTCGGCGACTCCGTGTCCGTAAGTGGAGGCACCTTAGTGGTCGGAGCCTCAGGTTCGGTCTATGTGTTCGGGCGCAACCACGGCGGGACAGACAACTGGGGGCAGATCGCAACAATTGTCGCGCCGAGTGACAAATTCGGTGTCTCCGTGTCCGTGAGCGGAGATATCGCGATCGTCGGGGCGTCTGGGGACGATGACAAGGGAAGCAACTCAGGCTCGGTCTATGTGTTCGGGCGCAACCAGGGCGGGACAGACAACTGGGGGCAGATCGCAAAAATCACCCCTGACGACGTTAATAAGTTTGATTCTTTCGGCCGCTCCGTGTCCGTGAGCGGAGACATCGCGGTCGTCGGGGCGAATTGGGGCGATGGCGCGGTAGCCTACTCAGGCTCGGTCTATGTGTTCGGGCGCAACCACGGCGGGACAGACAACTGGGGGCAGGTCGCAAAAATCACTCCTGACGACGGTGCGGAGAGGGACTGGTTCGGCAGCTCCGTGTCCGTGAGCGGAGACATCGCGGTCGTTGGGGCGTATGGGAACGATGATAAGGGAATCAACTCAGGCTCGGTTTATGTGTTCAAGCACAACCAAGGCGGGACAGACAACTGGGGGCAGATCGCAAAAATCATCCCTGACGACGGTGCGGAGGGCCACCAATTCGGCGTCTCTGTGTCCGTGAGCGGAGACACCGCTGTCGTTGGGGCGAATGGAGGCAATTCGGCCTATATATTACACCTCTCGTCCGTATCTGTTGACGCGCCTTTGGTCTCAGACGGCTTTGTCACCCCGGACATAACCGCTCATCCCCTCTACCACCTCACCCTTTCACCCGAGAATACCGATGCCACCCTGACGCAAATGACATTCAAAACCAACGGCACATACAAAACTTCGGACATCGGGAAATTCCAACTCTGGTTCTCCGCTGATGAAACCCTTGACACCGCGTCGGATACGAAGCTCGCGGAGGTGTCCGCAGTTGGTGCGGAAAGCAGCCTCACGTTTTCCGGGCTTTC
>JAOZLU010000484.1 GCA_029934695.1 Desulfobacterales bacterium
ATAAAAACGGGATCAGAATTGGCAAGCCTGTCTGTGACATTTTCATCAGCCCAGTGCAAGCCTGCTTTGCACTCCGGACTGGCATATCAGATTTGACAGGCATTCAATAATTGAATGTATGACAGATTTTCACTCTCAGATCGTTTTGGGTTGTCAAGTTCCGGGCATATTTCCGCCGGATTTGTCAATCCCGCGGGAACAGGTTACTTTTCACTGTCAGGCTGAAAAAGGAGGGCCACAAAATAGACAAAGACCGCTATCGGGTTTTCATTGAAGATATTGCAGATGGTTTCTATGAGACCGATCTGCGTGGGAATTTCAGATTTTTCAACAATGCCCTCTGCCGAATTTTCGGGTGTTCCAAAGACGAGATTCAGAAGTGCAATTTCCGTGAATTCATGGACGAAAAAAATGCCGAAATTGCCTATGAAAGTTTCAATAATATCTATCGCACTGAAAAGGGTGTCACGGATATTGTATGGGAGATCATCCGAAAGGACGGGGAGACGCGCATCCTTGAAATCTCCGCCAACCTGATTGTTGAAAAGAACGGTCAGAAAGTCGGATTCCGGGGGATTGCCCGGGATATGACCGAAAGCGTCATGGCCCGGCAGGCTCTGAAAGCCTCTGAGCAGCGGGCAATCCTTCAATACAGGGCCAGCCGCAATGCTGAGAGGCGATATCGGGTCCTTCTGGACTTTCTGCCTGATCCTGTCATTGTTTTTAACCTGGACAGCACTGCCTCTTATCTGAATCCCGCGTTTATGAAGGTTTTCGGGTGGACATTGGCAGAAATGAAAGGCAGACATATTCCCTTTGTGCCTGATTTCCTGAAAGAAGAGACGCGTGAGGGTATTCAGCACCTGTTCAGGGAGAAAGTCGTTCTCGGCGTGGAAACCAAGCGGCTGACCAAGGATGGCCGGATTCTGGACATTCTTCTTAATATTGGCATTCTTTACGGAGAAGATAATGAGCCGGCCGGGCAGGTGGGAATTTTTCGGGATGTGACCTCGGAAAAGCGTGTTGCAAAAAGCAATCAGACCCTTTTCCGTATTGCAAGCGCACTGCACCGTTTTCGGGGCCTGGATGACCGTTTGGAGTTTATTGCAAAGGAAGTTCAGGAAGTTGTAAAAGTGGCAGGTGCTTCGGTCATCCTTATTGACGAAAAAAAAAAGGAATTCTTTTTCCGCGCTGCTGTGTATGATGATATCGAAACCGGAAAAAGTTTGAAAAAAGTCAGGTTCCCTGTTGATGAAGGCGTGGCAGGCCATGTTTACAGAACAGGCCAGCCGCTTATCGTATCCGACACCTCTCAAAGCCCCTATTTCTTCCATCAGGTGGACGAGCAGTCCGGGCATCGGACCCGAAACATGCTTGATGTTCCCATCCGGACCCAGGACCGCACCATCGGTGTGCTGTGCACTGTGGACAAGAAAGAAGGCGAGTTTGATCAGACAGACATTGATTTGCTGAACACCATCGCAAGCACGGTGGCCCTTCCCATTGAGAATGCCAGGATAAATGGGGAACTCAAGCGATCTTATGAGGAAGTGCGAAGTCTGAACCGTGCCAAGGAACGGGTGATTCACCACCTTTCCCACGAGTTGAAAACCCCGGTTTCCGTTCTGGATGCGTCTCTGAATCTTCTGGATAAGAAGCTTTCCGGCCTTGAAGACAAAGGTTGGAACCGAATACTGACCCGGATGCGGAGAAATGTGGATCGGATACTCGGAATGCAGTATGAGATTGAGGACATCCTGAGAGAAAGAGATTACAAAACCCATAACATGCTTTCAAATTTGCTGGAAGTCTGTGCAGACGAACTGGAAGTGCTTTCTGAATGCGAAATGCAGAATTCGGAATCCGGAACCCGGAATATTGTGCAGCGCATCCGGTCCCGGATTGTGGAACTTTTCGGGCCCTGTGATTCCGTGTCCCAGGATATCTGTCCGGATCACTTTGTTGAAAAGAAAATTCAGGCACTCCGTCCCTGTTTTGATCATCGGCAGTGTTGTCTCGAATTTCAGGTGTCGGATGCCCGAATCCCGTCTGTTCGGATTCCCAGAGAAGTTTTGGACAAGGTTGTGACGGGCCTCATCCGCAATGCCGTGGAAAACACCCCTGATGGCGGACGGATTGAAGTGACGGTTCAAAACGGGGAAAAAGGACCTGAACTGGAGGTCAGAGACTTGGGCGTCGGCATCACAGCGGACAACCAGCGTCTCATCTTTGAGAGTAATTTCACCACTCGCGAAATCATCCAGTATTCCTCTCGAAACCCCTTTGATTTCAACGCAGGAGGAAAAGGTTTTGACCTGCTTAGGATGAAGATATTTTCCGAGCGTTATCACTTTAAAATTGAAATGACTTCCGGGCGATGCTGCTTTATTCCCGAGGATAAAGACATCTGCCCGGGAAAAATTGAGGATTGTAATCATTGCAGAACCATAGAAGACTGCCTTCATTCAGGCGGAACCACGATGACAGTCCGTTTTTTTTGTAACGGAGGAGGATCATGAATACCCCTTACGAAGCACAACAGCAGATAGCAGACCATGGAAAGGCAGAACAGGCGATGTCCCAAAAATCCGGTGATGATTCAGGCCATTTTTTCCGGGAAATTCAGATTGAGTTTCTCATTCATGAACTGAAAAGCCCAATTTCGATTGCTGAAACTGGGATACGCACCCTGCTGGAAAAAAGGGAAAAATACGGCGATTTGTCTTCCCGTCAGGAAAAAACCCTGAAACGCGCACTGAGAAACACGCAAAAGGCCCGGGAAATGCTGTATGACCTGCTGGAAATCGGACGGTCCGAGGCAGGTTGCTTTCAGTGTGCCGGCTTCCAGCCTGCAAAAGCTGCTTATGAGGTTCTGATGGATGCCTTGGAAAGTATGGCCGCGGGGATTTTTGAACAATGCAGGCTTTGTCGGGAGGAAAAAGAGACCATTCAATTTCTTTCCGCCTGCGGCATCTTCCTGAATATTTCTCCGTGCTTGGCCTGTATGGAAATTGTCCAGGATGAAATCAAATTTCGCCAGATTCTCGGCAATCTCATCAAAAATGCCCTCCATCACCGCAGGGGAAGGGTTGAAATCATAATGAGACAGGAAAATAATCGTCTGCTGACAGAGGTGAGCGATGACGGGCCTGGAATTAAACCGGAGCATCATCAGATGATTTTTCAGCGATATATCCAGGTGAAAAAGGAGAATGAGTGCAGGACATTAAAACGGAGAGGCCACGGTCTCGGTCTGGCAGGTGCACTCGTTTTGGCCAGGAGGCTTGGCGGCGATATAGAGGTGGAAAGCGGTAATAAAAGAAAAGGGTCCACTTTCCGGCTGATTCTTCCAATCTGATGCCCCTCTCCTGCTGTCATCTACATGGATTAGCGATAAGCAGGGATCACGGGATCGAGGCTCTGAACCGCAGATTGCCGCTGATTAAGGGGATTGCACAGATTGACATCCTTGTTTATCCCCAATCCGTGCAGATGCACACAAAGGGATTACGGGACTGAGGCTCTGAACCGCAGATTGCCGCTGATTAGGGGGATTGCACAGATTGACATCCTTGTTTATCGCTGATCCGTGCAGATGCACAAAGGAATTGCACTGCTGTCATCTACACGTCAGCCAAGCCAGTTGAAGGGTTTCATCCATAAAACAGAAATAAGGAAAATCTTTTAATCCTTTAATCAGAGTTCAGACAATGGAGATATTCAGTTCGGAGGACGAGTAAAATGAAACACAGATTCGATATAATCTATGCGCCTCAGATAAAACAGCACCTGAAAACAATTCAGCGGAAGTACTATTCGTTAATCCGTAAAACCATTGAGGAACAGTTGCAGTCTGAGCCGGATACAGAAACCACAAACAGGAAACCCATGAAATATCCCGGCGTATATGACGCTGAATGGGAAATACGCTTCGGGCCTGACAATCGGTTCAGGGTGCTTTACGAAATAAACAGAGAATATAATGAAGTGCATATACTTGCAATCGGCATGAAACAAAGAAATCAACTGATTATCGCAGGAAAGGAGGTCAGACAATGAAAGTTGCCCCAATTACCCAAATCAGGACAAAATTTGATGCATACTTAGATGCCTGCCGAGAAGAACCGGTGGTGGTCACAAAAGAAGGAAAAATGATTGCAGTCCTGGTGTCAGTTGTAAACGAAGATGAATTGAAACGACTGTTACCAGCCGCCAACCCCGCCGAATTCCGGAATATCCTGGATACAGGGAAACAGCAGATCATGGAAGGCAGAGGCATCAGGCATGAGGATTTCTGGCAGGAAATGGAAGCTGAACACCCGGCGTAAGCGAGGAAGAGCGGTCTCTGTGTGATGACATATTGGCCTCTGAACCGCAGATTGCCACTGATTAGAGGGATTGCACAGATTGGCTGTATCTGCACGGATTGGTGATAAGCAGGGATTACGGGGCCGAGACTCTGAACCGCAGATTGTCACTGATTAAAGGAGATTTTTTATGTTACCCAAAAACAGACCGACCCACCCCGGGGAATTTATCAGGGAAGATATTCTGAAGGAATTATCCGTGACAGAGAAAGAACTTGCAAAGGCAATCGGCGTGCTACCTAAAATCGTTCGCGGAATTGTCAATGAGAAAGAACGAATCTCTGTTGACATGGCCCTGCGCCTGGGCAGGTTCACAAAGACAACGCCCGAAATGTGGCTGAATCTGCAAACCGCCATTGATCTGTGGGATGCCTGTCATTCTCCGCATTTTGAAGAAATCAGAATGATTGAGCCTTATGCGGCCTGACACGAATTGGCGATAAGAAAAGGATTTTCTGGAAGACCTCAAATCCGAAATTCTTCACAGATACAAAGCCGAACTGAAAGGCGTTTTCGGCTCTTATGCCAGAGGAGAGAGCGGTGAAGACAGCGATATTGACATACTTGCGGAGTTCCGGGACGGTGCCACCCTGTTTCATCTTTCCGGCATGAGAAATTTCCTTGAGGAGAGGCTGGGACACAAAGTTGATGTGGTCTGTCAGAGCAGCATCAGGGAAGAAATTAAACCATACATATATAAGGATATGGTGACATTATGAAACGGGAGTACAAACTTTTTCTGAGCAAAGTTTTGCGTCAGTAACATGGATCAGCCGACAAGAAAGGATTTCAGGCACGGAGATATCTGAAGAGACTTTCTTATCGTTAATAAATCCTGATTATAACGGATGCGGGGAGATTGCATACCCGATATCTCACACAGAGGCACAAAGAAAAGGCGCAGAGGATAAAAGCGGACACATACTCTGCTCAAATGA
>JAOZLU010001051.1 GCA_029934695.1 Desulfobacterales bacterium
GGCGGGCATTATATCACGATCTGGGCTCCCCGCCAGTGCGGCAAATCCTGGGTCATGCGGGAGGTTCTGTGGAGACTGGGGGAGGATGACAGGTTCCACGTTCTCAAACTCAATCTCGAACATCTCAAGATGGTGAAAGACGCTGACAGGACAGCCATGCTTGCGGGAAAAGATATGATAAGGAGACTGGGCATCAGAAATGTGCCTGTGAACGGGATGGATGATTTTCATGCCCTGTTTCTGAAAGGAGCGATAGAAAAGCCGCTCATACTGATCATGGACGAGTTCGACGCGCTGACAGAGGAGGCCATCAGCGGCTTTGCCGGAATCTTCCGGAACATATACAATATCCGGCGAGAGGATACTGCCCCCTCAGGCCGGAAGGAGTATCTGCTCCACGCGGTGGCTCTGATCGGCGTGAGAGCCGTGCTCGGTGTTGAAAATGCCAAGGGATCGCCGTTCAATGTCCAGCGGAGCGTGCATATTCCGAACCTGACGCATGAGGAGGTTTCCGCCATGTTTGAATGGTATACGCGGGAGAGCGGACAGAAGGTGGAACAGGAGGTGGTTGACAGAGTCTTTTACGAAACCCGGGGACAGCCCGGGCTGGTCTCCTGGTTCGGAGAACTGCTCACCGAGGGATTTGAGGAATATGTGCCGGATAAGACAGGGCCGATTACCGGGAACGATTTTGAGCATGTTTATGTGGCGGCCGTCCATATTCTGCCCAGCAACAACATAATCAACATCATCAGCAAGGCCAGACAGGAGCCTCATAAAAGCTTTGTTTTCGATATGTTCCGGACAGACAAAAAGATTCCGTTTGAATTCGACGATCCGGATATCAACTTTTTATACATGAACGGCGTTATTGACAGAGAATCCCATGAGATGAAGTACTTTGTCAGATTCTCCTCCCCTTTTGTGCAGAGGCGCCTGTTCAACTGTTTTTCCCGGGAACTTTTCCCTGACATGGGCAGGCTGATTGAACTGTTCGATGATCTGTCGGATATCTTCACTGCCGGGGGACTTCATATAGGCAGCCTTATCCGGAGATATGAGAAATACCTTCGGAAAAACCGGGAATGGCTCCTGAAAGACGCGCCCAGGCGGAAAGACCTCCGGGTCACCGAGGCTGTTTATCACTTCAACCTGTACGAATTTCTGAAAGGGTTTTTCGCAGGGGAAAATGCCCGGGTGTGGCCCGAGTTTCCCACGGGCAACGGCGAGATAGACCTGATCATCGAGTACGGGGGAACACGGTACGGGCTGGAGCTGAAAAGCTTCACCAATGAGAGGAATTACAGGGAATCTCTGAGACAGGCCGCCAGGTATGGAAAATCTCTGGGGCTCTCCGTGATCTGGCTGATCGTGTTCGTGGAACATATCCCGGATGAATACCGGGAAAAGCACGAGAGGGACTATGTGGATGAGAAAACCCGGGTCACGGTGAAACCGGTGTTCGCTGCAACCGGAGAGTGA
>JAOZLU010000485.1 GCA_029934695.1 Desulfobacterales bacterium
AACATCAAACATCAAATATCAAACATCAAACATCAAACATCAAACATCAAACATCCAGAAATTAATCACTTGTCAGTTTCAGAACAAGATCAACGAATTCGTCGTTATTATAGGGTTTGACGATAAACCCTCTGACACCCAGCGAAATGGCTCTGTCCCGATGTTTTGCGGTTGTCCTTGAAGTCAGCATCACCACTGGAATTTTTTTATAAGCAGGCTCTGCCCTGATGGCACTCAGGAATTCATAGCCGTTCATACGCGGCATCTCAATATCAAGCACTATTATATCCGGTCGGAAATCTCTCAATTTTTCCAGGGCGTCAATGCCGTCTTTGGCAGTATGCGTTTTCCAACCCTGTTCTTCCATAAGTCGGGTAACCACCTGTCTGATGCTGACAGAATCATCCACCACCATAATTTCCAGAGGGTTCTCCGTTGTCAGCGGCTCCTGTCCGGAGCCAATGGCTTCGGACACAGAATCCTCGTATCGGAAAAGCTCTTCCACATTCAGAATGGGAACCACGCTGCCGTCCCCCATAATGGTCACACCGGATATTCCTTTTACATAGCGGAGATGAGAACCCGTGCTTTTGATAACGATTTCCCTTTGTCCCGTGAGCGTGTCAATGACCATGGCACCCCGCCTGCCTCCGGATTCAACCACCAGCACAAGCGGGTAAACAGGTGCTGGCACCAGGTCATCCCGCGCACCGCGATATTTCCCCTCATCTTTCCGGATATTCAGAACTTTCGCCAAGTAATAAAGCGGCAGGATTTCATCACCGATCCTCACCACTTCCTCTATCTGGTTTGTGATATCTGCCTGATCAATACGGAGTATCTCCTTAATCTCGTTCAGAGCAATGGCAAAAGTCTGCTCGCTCACAGTGAACAGCAACCCGCGCATGACCGCCAGCGTCAGGGGAATACGGATGGTAAACCGGGTCCCTTGATCCTTCCAGGAAGCCAGTCTGACGCTCCCCTTAAGCTCCTGAATATTTTGTTTCACCACATCCATCCCCACACCGCGGCCCGACACCTCGCTGATTTTGCCCCGGGTGCTGAAACCGGGCTTAAAAATAAGAGATGCCAGATCATCTTCGGACATTTCATCCGACTTGTCAATAAGCCCTGCTTCTAAGGCAGTGGCTCTGATGGCTTGGTAATTCAGACCTGCGCCGTCATCAGTGACCCGCAGGATCACCTGATTTCCTTCACGGATGGCGGCCAGCTTTATCGTTGCAACAGGCGGCTTTTCCAGTGCCTGACGCAGTTCCGGCGGCTCAATGCCGTGATCTGTGGCATTCCTGAGAATGTGCATCATGGGGTCAGTTATCTTTTCCCAGATGACCCTGTCCAGCTCAATGTCTTCCCCCTCTATGATCAGCCTGATCTTTTTGCCCAGCTTCGCTGCAATCTCACGCACGGTCCGGCGCAGTTTGTTGGTGATGGATGACATGGGGGTCATGCGGACCCGCATCACTTTATCCTGAAGCTCGCTGAGAAGCACCCGCTGCCGCGTGATATGGCCGTCAAAGTCGCTGTAAAAATTCGACAGATGCGTGTTGATGGTCCCCACGTCAATAACGGATTCGTTAAGAGTGCGGATAATAAGATTGAGTTCGGAATAACGGTCCAGTTCCAGAGTATCAAAATCTTCAAATGCTGCGGACTGCTCACCAGGCATTGGCCGGTGTCTGCTGCCCGTTGATGTCCGCTGTCCGTTGTTCCCTGACGACGGGGCCCACAGCCCTTCCAGGGCCTTCACCTCATAGCCGACTTCCATATCCCGGGCAACGTCTCTCAGCCGGTCACGGGACAGGTCAAGTTCCTTGACAGCGTTCAGGAAGGTGTCCATCTTCTGGTCAAATGCGCTTGAGGCGATGATCAGTTCCCCCACCAGGTTGACCAGTTCATCTATCCGGTCCATCCCTACCCTGATGGTTTTGGCCTGGTACGAAGGCAGATCTGCAAAGATGTCTTCTTTTGAAACATCCTCAGTTTGGCGGGGCAGCTCTTCAACCGTTCCTGAAACCGGGGGGGTTGCGTAGCCCGTTATCTCCTGTCTGCTGTCCGCTGTCCGTTGCGACTGACGAATGGCAGCCATATCCGGCTGGTCTCCCACCATGATCTTCCTGTATTGCGCTGTCAATGCGTCGGCTCTGGATGTCTGGGGATTCTGAGGCTGCCCGACAATACGTTCCAGCAGGTCTGCCGAATCTGTCAGCACGGACACGATATCCGGCGTGATTTTCTCTGTTTTTTCGTACAGCCAGTCCAGCAGATCCTCCGCACTGTGGGCAAAAGTGGAAATATTCGGAAGCCCGATCACCGCGGAAGCCCCTTTCAGGGTGTGGACAGACCGCCTGATCTGGCGGACGATCTCCTTATGGGCCGGCGACATGATAACCGGCTCTGTGATCTGAGACTCAAGCGTGTTCAGGGAACGTCCCATATCCTGCAGATGTTCTTCGGCCTCCTCATAAAAACTTTCCAGCAATTCCGGCGGAAGGTCAGACGGGAGGGATTCAGGTGTGAGCCGGATATCCCCTGCTTCCCGGTTCGGCTCCGGGGAAGCCCCTTCCATGATTTTCCTGTATTGTTCCCTTAATGCGTCAGCCTTGGGTGTCTGCGGGTCCTGGGGCTGTGCCACAATACGTTCCAGCAGGTCTGCCGACTCCGTAAGTACAGACACGATATCGGGATTTATGTTCTGATTTTTTTCATACAGCCAGTCCAGCAGATCCTCCGCACTGTGGGCAAAGGTTGAAATATTCGGAAGCCCCATCATCGCGGAGGCTCCTTTGAGGGTGTGGACAGACCGCCTGATCTGGCGGATAATCTCCTTCTGGGTCGGCGACATGACAACCGGCCCGGTAATCTGGGATTCAAGGATGTTCACCGAACGTCCCAGTTCCTGCAGATGTTCTTCTGCCTCCTCATAAAAACTTTCCAGCAGTTCAGGCGGGAGAGAGGAGCCAGGAGAGGCTGATTCCCCGGCAGCGTCTGTTGTATCTTCGATATCCCCGACTGCTTCCGGGCCCGGGACAGTGTCCAGAAGCACCATTAAGGCTTCGTGATCCTGGGAGTCGCTCTCCGGTCCGAAATTCTGCTCGTCATCAGTCAGTTCCGGAACAGCATCCAGAAGTGCCATTAAGTCTTCGTGATTCTGAGGAACGCTCTCCGGTCCGAAATTCTGCTCGTCACCAGCCGGTTCCGGAACAGCATCCAGAAGGGCCATTAAGTCTTCGTGATTCTGAGGAACGCTCTCCGGTCCGAAATCCTGCTCATCACCAGCCGGTTCCGGAACAGCATCCAGAAGGGCCATCAAATCATCGTGATCCTGAGGGCCACTCTCCGGTCTGATATCCTGTTCATCATCAGCCGATTCCGGGACAGCATCCAAAAGTGACATCAGTTCTTCGTCATTTTCACCTGATATCCCCACCCGCGACATCGGGCTGTCCCCTGCCTGCTGTCCGTGATTTTCTTCCGGAGGATCCGGCGTTTCGGCCATCCCGGGTTCAGTATTGCCTCCCTCATATTCCGGAACAATTTCCAAAAGTTTCCCCAGCGTCTCCGCATCTTCTTCCGGAGGAAATCCTCGGATCCGCCTGAACGCCGGCACTGTTTCTTCAAGCATGGCCCGGGCATGTACCCCTTTTTCAAGGAAATCTGTGCAATACGTCTGGAAATGCCCGACCGTACGGGACATTATCTGAAACGCATCATCGCTGAAGGCTAGCTTTCCTGCGATGATATCGTCCAGAGTGTCTTCCATCTGGCAGGCAATATGGCTTAATCCATATATTCCCACCATCGCAGATGCCCCTTTTATCGTGTGGACCAGCCGATGCGTCTCCTCAAGCGCATCCTTCTGGTCAGGTCTTTTTTTAAGGATATCAATCCCTTGGCGCAGAGAGGGAATATAGGTTCTCACCTCTTCAATATATCCTTGTACAATCTCGTCACTGGGTGACCTGGACATGAAACAGACTCCCTGATTGCAATTGTGAATTATGAGTTATGAATTGTGAGCTGTTCATAATTCACCATTTATAATTCATTCGGACCTGAAAGCGTTCATACGCGGGGAAGATAAGAGCTTGACGATGTCAAGCAAATTCAGCAGGTTTTCCTTATTTTCCCTCTCCGATATGACAACTCCTGAGATATAGGAAGCGATCTCTCCTTCTTCATAAGGGCTGTTCCGGATATCTGTATTGGTGCGGTCCAGAGAAAAAATACCGATAATCCTGTCAACAACGATTCCTACTTTCATATCCTGATTATGCACGATGATAAATCGGCGATTTCGTTTTAGCTCATGAGACGGTAATCTGAAAAAAGCCTTCAGATCAACAATTGAGATAATCTCGCCGCGTATGTTGCTGACCCCCATTATCCAGTCCGGCAGATTCGGCAACGGTGTGATATCCGGCCTGTGGCCAATCTCCAGGGCACTGGAAAGCGGAAGTGCCAGCGGAATATCCTCCAAAAAAAATCTGATATACTGATCACTGCCGTAATTTTCGGATTTGGGGCCTCCAGATATTTCATCGGCCTGCCCGGTTTCCATATCAATTTCAGCAATCAGTTCCTCCAGCGGGATGGCGGAATGCTGCTTGTCGCTGTGAAGCTGAACAGCGTTTCCGGATTTGTCAACCATGGCTTTTTCACTTTCAACTTTCAAATTTTCACTTTCAACTTCCCAGAAGTCTGGCGACATTGTCCAGCAGTTCTTTTTCATCAAACGGCTTTACGATATAGGCATCTGCCCCCTGCTTTTCCCCCCAGAATTTATCACTCTCCTGATTTTTGCTGGTGCATAAAATCACCTTGATGTTTTTCAGATCAGGCGAGCTTTTGATTTTTCTGCAAACTTTGAATCCGTTGAGTTTCGGCATAACCACATCCAGAACAGCCAGTGCGGGCTTTTCCGATTTCGCTTTCTGAAGTGCTTCCTCTCCGTCTGCGGCGGTTACGATTTCATACCCCTGTTCTGTGAGCGGCTGACATGTCATTTTCAGATATGTGGGACTGTCATCCACCACCAAAATTTTGGCTTTGCTCATATTTCATCCTCCTCTGTAAATCCAAATATGTTCAATGATTTCATTTATGTGTTTATCAAGGTGGGTTGCGGATTCCGTTTTTCACTGCGTAAAAAATCAAAATCCTCCACATACAACCCCGGGATTTTTTTATATGCGTATGTCATCGGCTTCTTTATGAAGTGTGGAACGTAAACGTAAATAAGGCTCAAATATCAAACACCAAGCATCAAACA
>JAOZLU010001052.1 GCA_029934695.1 Desulfobacterales bacterium
GAGTGCAAAAATTAAGCGAAGCGATTTTTTGCATCCCGCACAGGCGGGACAATGCATTCGCAAGGAGTGCAAAAATTAAGCGAAGCGATTTTTTGCATCCCGCACAGGCGGGACAATGCGTTTTTTCCGAGTTCCTTACTCTGGAGCATCATACACTGCCAAAGATGAACAAAAAAAGAGATTACAAAATCATATACGGCGAGAATGATGACGATATTGGGCTAACAGAGTATCTGAAAGATTTATTTTCAAGTTATTATGCAGCTTTTTTAATGAATTTTGGAATGGGTGAGTTGATGGAAGGTCTTGGAGCCTAATTCCAGACAGACCAGACAGGCCAATTCCGAAAGCCTGTTTCCGCTCCGTAATTCTGTCAGGCCGGCGACGCTTCCTGAAACTCCTCTCGGTTCTGACCCGAAAAGCCGAATCCAAGCCATATTGGCGGGAGCTTTATGATGACCTGGCTGAATTTTTGGTAGCTATATGGATGATGGATAAAGAAATGAATTTTTATTACATGTTACAGGGTATCCATTTTGAATGGGATATCCAGAAAGCCTCTGACAATCTGCATAAACACGATATCAGTTTTGAAAAAGCGTATGAAGCTTTTTTTGATCCGTTCGCGATGGCAGCGAAACTCGAAGAACACAACGGCGAGTTCCGGGAAACGATTTTCGGACTCACTGCGGATTGGAAATTATTGTATGTGGTTTATACCATGCGCGGAGATGATGTTTTCCGCATTATCTCAGCCCGGAGGACCACAAAATCGGAAAGGAGATTTTATGAAAACCAGTGAACTCAGGAGACGGCTGAACAGGGACCGCCCCTTATGCGACATCAGCCTGAGAATACCGGAGGATGTTGTCGAAGATTTGGATCGTATTGCCCCCCACCTGGGCTTCTCAGACCATCAGCCATTAATCCGGGCCTATATCGGTCAGGGATTGCGGGCTGATCTGGAGCGGTTTGAGGGAACCATGAAAATTTCTGAATTTGTCGAAAGCCTCAGAAAACAGGGGGTGGATGATGCTGTGATTTCCTCGGCAATGGCGGAGGCGGAGTTATATGCTGCCAAATCAGCTCCGGGCCTGAAAGCAATCCGAATGGGGCCGATTCCGCCCGGCAATCTTAAACACACTGATCCCGCTAAACGGTCAGGCAGGAAAACGGGGGAAGCCCTCGCAACGAATCTGAGCTGAGACAGGGGCTGTTCCGTCCTTCTCATACGGGAGGCAGGAGAGCCACCCCGAACATTGCGTTACGAAACCTGAGCCCCCGTAACGAAATACGCCAACTCTGACAGGGAGAAAACGACGCCTGCCCGTTTTCTGTGACAGGGCCGAAAACCAGAGAAAATTCATGTATGTTATTTCTGTCATAAATTATAAAGGCGGAGTCGGAAAAACCACAATAACTGCCAATCTTTCAGCAGAACTGGCTTATCGCGGATTCAATGTTTTAATGATTGATC
>JAOZLU010000486.1 GCA_029934695.1 Desulfobacterales bacterium
CATAAGAACAATAGAGATTTTCTTGTAGTTGTTCCGCATTGTGATACCATTCCTTGGCTTCGTCATCATCTCCTTCTTCCTCACAAATTTTGCCAAGAAGATGCATGATACCTCCACGGTCTTGGTGCTTTTTTAGAGTGGAATGAGTTGTGAAGTAACGTGTGAAGTCAATAAAAGAAAAACCATTTAGAGCTTCTTCAAGCCATATTTTGGCTTCCGTAAGATCCTTGTCAACGCCATAACCGTTATAATACATAAGTCCGATGTATAGTCCGGCATAGCTTGAATTCCTGCATTCGACTACTACTTTTTCAAAACAATATAAAGCTTTTGAAAAGCTGCCATTCATATAAAAAATTGACCCGAGTTTGCATAGAGAAAGCTCATCTCCCTGGTCTGCTCCTTTTGTGAGCCAATGAACGGCTTCGTCGTAGTCTCTTTTATCACGAGACTCTGCATATTCTTCATAAGCTGAAATCCCAATATCCCATATAGCTCTAAAAAGGCCCTTTTTAGCGGCTTTCTCAAGCCAAGAGACAGCATGATCATATCTCCCTTCAGACTTTATTATTTCTTTAGCAACCCAGTACATAGCTCCGGCATGTCCATTTTTAGCTGCTTCCCAAAGCCAATCAGATAATAATTCCAGGTCCTCATAATACTGACAGGCCCAGAAACAAAGCATAGCTTCGACATTTCCATTCCTGGCCATTTCCTTAACCCATTCCCCATTATATATAAGGATGTGCTCGAGTTCATACAATAAATCTTCCGGTTCACCCCATAAACCTTCCAGTTCACCCCATAAACCTTCCGGAACTCCTTCCATTCCTCCTTGAAGGCTATTAAAGCAGTCTCCTAAAATATCTATCACTATCAAATTACGATTCATAGCTTCGACATGTCCGTTTTCCGCAGCTTCACGATACCATTTTTCAGCTTCAACATAACTTTTCTTAACACCGTACCCGTTCTCATAAATTTTGCCAAGACAGTACATAGCCTCGACATGTTCGTTTTTCGCCGCTTTGGCATACCATTTTTTAGCTTCGCCGTAATTTTTATCAGCACCGCATTCCCCGTTTTCATAAATTCTGCCGAGAGAATACATGGTCTCAGCATCCCCGTCTTCGTCGGCTTTATATGAAAGCTTGATAATATCTGTTCTTTTACGCAGAGCCGAGTCTGTATCAACGCAGTAATTCTTGTTTTCAGTTGCTTCCTCAATCCCATGTGTTTTCTTCCGCAGAGCCAAATCTATCTCGTTCAGAAAACAGCTCTTTTTATGAGCGAACAACTCTTTCCATGCCCTTTCCTCCTTTTCCCACAAATTGTTTACGAAATTCGTTTTCTCGCTTACCCGGAGATCTTTTTCGTATATTTCATTGGCGATCTTATCAATATCATATTCCTTCCTCTCATCAAAACTGACAAAACGGGGCTTGATCTGGTTCTCGGAATAGTAGCGCAGAATATCTTCCACGTCTTCATCCTGAAAAGCCAACTGGCCGCTGACACCCGTAAAATATTTCTGACTCACCCAATCGGAGAGGCGGTAAAGTTTTCTCTCATTCAGAGTTCCCCTGTGTTGCTTGAAAATATTAGGCAGATCATCAACAAAGCGGGCGTATTGCTTTTCAAAATGGTCGTAAACCAGCACCTCGCAGTCTCTTTCGACGCTTTCCTTATCCTCTTCCCTGGTCTCCAAAAGGGAAAAATCATAAAAGCCCACCGGTATTCGTTCGAGAAAAGCGAGTTGTTCCAAAGCAGAGGTGTCAATGGTGCGGTTGAGCATACGGGCGAATTCCGCCATTTTTTCAAAGGAAATCCTGCTGGCAATCCATTTTTCCCTGTTCTTCGGATTGTTAACCTCATCTTTCTTAGTCTCATCAACAGCGTAATACTCATCGGAAAACACGCTTTCGGGAGTTTTCCACGCGATCTTATCCTGCCAGTCGTCAATGAAACTGACGATATAGGCTATCTCTGTACCGCCCGCTTCTCTGCCTCTCAATGCCCTTCCGATCATCTGCGTCATCAGAATTTTGGAAATGGTGGGGCGGGTCAGGAAAACCGTCTGCACTTTGGGCAGATCCGTTCCCTCGGTGAGAATTTTGACATTTACCAGAACAGTTATCTCACCCTCGCGGAATCTGCCGATTTTCTCCTCGTTGTTATTATTTCGGCCGGAAACCACAAAGTCCGCTTCTATTCCCGCTTCTATTCCCTCTTCAATGAACATGGCGCTCAATTTTTTCGCATGGTCTTTGTTCAAGGCGAACACAAGAGTCTGTCCGTATTTTTCCTTGTTGTCAATGTAATGCCGGACAATCTGCTTGTTACGGGCCGTCTCTTGGGCAATTCGTTCTTTCAGCTTTTCGGACAGATCGAATATTTTGATTTTGCCGAAATCATCATTTTCCAAGCCAAGGTCGCTCACAGCATGCCATTCCGTGTTTTTCTCCTCAAACACAGGTTTTGAAAGAATGTTTTCGCTTATCAGAGTGCGTAAATGTGTCGCATATATGATGTTGTTGGGAAATATCCTTTCAAGCGATACCTGATCCGTTCGGAAAGGGGTCGCCGTCAGACCGAGAACTTTAAGATTGTCTCCAATTTCATCTTTCAAGGCACCAATCAACTCGCGGTAGGTCTTCGCGGGGGCATGATGCGCCTCGTCAATGACCAAGAAAAGTCCCTCTTTTTTCAAATCGTTGGGACGGATCCATTTTTTGAACAGATGGCCCATTCCCGTCCCTTTCCGAAGGCTGTCTTTGCCTGCGATCAGCACATCATTATCCACGTCAATTTTTTCTGCGCTCTCATGCTGTCCTGAAATGATTTGGTATTGGACAGATGATTTATTTGGAAGCAAATTCTTGCAGGTATTTATTTTAAAAGTTTGGAGTGCCTGGTTCAGAAGTTCATAGCGGTGGGCTATCCACAGAATCATTCCCCCCTGGTCAATCCAATTTTTCAACAGCCATTCCACCGCAATGAAAGTTTTCCCGCCGCCTGTGGGAATGGCCAGCAAGCCGCTGAAAAAATTGTTCTCATTGCCGTTCAGGATTTTGTCTGTCAATTTATCCTGAGCCTCTTGCTGATGTACAAAGTTTCCATAGTTATTGATATCACGGTTATTTCCTTTGCGAACCTGAATTTTTTGCATTTTAAAATCCTTTCAAAATAAGAAATAAACAGCGTTGTCATAAAATATCGGCCGTCCAGTGAAACAGCGGACATATCAACCCCCCTGAGCCTCCCAAAAAAGCCTCCCCCTCCTCCCCGGATAAACCGCCTGTTTTTTCTGATGCCACTCAATCTGCAACTCAATCTGGGAAACCCTTATCTGCTTGGCAAGATGAAGAGCGACATCCCATGAGGCTTTTGCAGAGAGGCTTTGTATGGAAATGCCGAGGTCAGATACGAGGAGTAGCCGATATCACCCCGACCCCGCATCCCGATATGAACTCTGGCGAGACTGATTCTCTCCAATTCTCCGACACTGAAAAATTCCTCTCTCCGTCACAATTCGGTGAAATTACCCTTGCTGACTTCCTATTGCATCAAACGTATCGAAAAAGAGGATGATCTTTCCCGGTTCAGTTTTCCAATCCCTCTAAAATTGCAGACATCTGATCTTTCATGACTGGCAAATCCCTGTCAATTACTTTCCAAACCTGATTCAGATTTATTCCGCCGAGATAATCATGCACCAGAATGTTGCGAAAGCCAGCGATGTTCCGCCACTGTACTTCACTGTGATTGTTTTTTATCTCATCTGACAGCCGCTGTGTTGATTCGGCCAGTGTCTGAAGATTGCGAAGCACCGCATCCTGTATGAGCGTCGATTTCATAAAAATGTCTCTGTCATTGCCCGCATATTGCTCAATACGGGAAACACACTCCAAAATATAACTCACATAAATTTTGTCATCCTTCATAACTGAACTGCCTCCCTCAGTACCTGATCCCGTATGGCAGGATGCAGCCCCTCCGGCTCTGCCACATCCACTCTGCATCCGAGAATATCCTGCAAATCCGCAAGCAGCCCTCCGGGAAAGAAAGGGGATGTATTTTCCCCTGCTTCCACCAGTATATCCGCGTCACTGTCCGGTCGGGCATCCCCGCGTGCTCTTGAGCCGAAAACGGACACTTTTCTGGCCCCGTGTTTACGGGCAGTGAACAGAATGGCTTCCCGCCTGTCTCTGATAAGATGATCCAATAGCATAATCGCTCCTTTTTTGAAAACGGTTTGTTAGTGACAACCTCCTCAATCTGCAACTTGATTTGGGAACCAAGGCCGCGGCAGGGTTCGGAACCCTGAATCCTTAGGTTGATCTGTATGCCCCCTGAGCCTCCCAAAAAAGCCTCCCCCTCCTCCCCGGATAAACCGCCTGTTTTTTCTGATGCCACTCAATCTGCAACTCAATCTGGGAAACCCTTATCTGCTTGGCAAGATGAAGAGCGACATCCCATGAGGCTTTTGCAGACAGACTCTGTATGGAAATGCCGATATCAGGATACGGGGAGTAGCCGATATCACTCCGCATCCCGATATGAACCCTGGCCAGACTTGTTCTCTCCAGCTCTTCGACACTGAAATATTTCAGTGCGTGTTTATGGGCCTCATAAGCCAGTTGTTTCCATTTTCTGACCGGGCTGTCCCCGAACCGTCCGTCCAGAATTCTGGTATGGGTGAGGTCCCCGGGATTGTCGGGATCAAGTTCTATGATGTCATGCTGCGGCACTGTGCCAGGCGGTGTCGCTGACGGATGATATTCTTCATAGAAATCGAGTAACCGCTCAATAACATTCGCAGGGGTGTCAAAACCTTGGACATGGGCCTCCAGACGACTGTAAATGGATTCGGATATTCGGATAACCTGACTCATAATCGAAACTCCTTTCTTGATTTTAAGATACAATATAATGAGTATAATCTGATATGTCAATAAAAAATTTAATATAAGATATTTTTTTTAACCGTAAGCCTTATATTGCCTGTTTAATGGCAGTTTTCTGGCTTATTCCAGGATAATCTGACTCATATAATTCGTTTCTTAAATTTAAGATAATATAATAGTTTAAGATTTAAAAAAATAAGAAAATTTAACACTCAGATATTTTTTAATTGCCAAGCCTCTTTTTGCCTGTTTTTAAAATCGTTTTGGATTGTAAAATGCCTCCTTCATCTTTTCAGTTTGAAATTTAATAAATTAAAGTAACTTTGTAACAAAGTTATGGAAAAGTTCCATAGCTCCCTGAATTCAGTAAAAAA
>JAOZLU010000487.1 GCA_029934695.1 Desulfobacterales bacterium
TGTTTGATGTTCGGTGTTTGATGTTTGATGTTTGATGTTTGAACTTTTACTTCTCAACTCTTTTGCGTTTCCCACCTGGGGCATAAAAAGTATGAGAAACATCATCGGCAGACACAAAAGGATTGCTCCTGTCTGATTCCAAAAGTGCTTTTTCATAAATCTTCCTTTATATATGGAGGGTTTTAGGTTTTAGGAATCAATAATTTTTTTTCTTAAAACTTAAAACCTAAAACCTATTTACTCTGCTCATTCTGAGTGACTGTCTGAGGCTTTTTGCCTCAAATTTCCTCAGCGGGAGACGTATCATAAATTTTTGCATATCTTCAATGCTGTCTTTCAGGTATTTTGCTCCTCTCATTTAATCACCTATCTTTAGCATATAGCATCTGACCTTTCAATCCCAAATATGACACTTGATGATCAATTTTTTTCTGGCTGACTGAATTTATTGATAATTTTTCAAACAGGGTTTTTGCCTGATCAATAAATTCAGTGTGTTAAGATTTTAAAATCTGAAAGGACGAATAAAGTGGCAGTTTTATATGCGAAAATGACGGGTTAAGAACTGAAAACGGGATTTTCGGAGCGGTCTTATTCTTTGCTCGGCATAAATCGGACCTTTGTGAAAGAGAACCTCGTTGTCTCTGATTATATCCAGGCAGCCACAAGTTGACAATTTATCACCCGGCTCATTTAAATTCAGGCGATATGCATATTATTTTATATCCTGTTATGGTATCAAATTATGATGTTATGCATATACCTGAAATTGCAACCCCTTTTGCGCTCCTGAAAGCATCAGTCATAATGAATCCAATAAGGCTTATGATAACCCATTCTGTTTATCTTAAAACTGATTCCTGAATCATGTAATGCCATAAGCGTCTGAATAGTTGCGTGTAATTGCTGAGCTGTCTCCTGAATTTTGTTGTGAGGAATATCAATATCCAAATGCTTATTATCCGCCAGACGAATAACCAGTGTGATTTTTGTGGCATATTCTTTAATATGAAAGTAAAATTTGTCTTCTTTTGCGATTTGGTGAATTTTGCCAATAACCGCTTTATGTTTCAGTGCCTGAATTTTTCGTTTTTTAAGTCCTTCCCGTTCTCTTTTCAAATAATTTTTCTCAACTCTGCTGTATTCCAGTTTCATCTTGTCGGTAAGCGTATAAATCTGCTCAAGATGATAAATTGGGGAGCTGTGCCGATAGCCGGCTTCTATGATCAATTCATTCTGATCATTAAACAGCAGATAAAATTTCGTGTCACGGTAATATTTTGATGAGGAAAGAATTTTAAAATAGCAAATCTCTTCAGAGTCGGTTTTCGAATATCTGTAACTTGGTGACAGTTGCAACAGTTTGACATCCGTCATCGTACTCAATTTCTGTCTGAGCATTGAAATAAATGCTTTCCGTTCCTGCCGATATTCAAGTATGGGTGTATCGCCTTTGAATTGCTCACGCAATATTTTTTCGATTGTGCTGTCGTGCAAATTGTTCATTTTTCTATACTTCCCCTCCCTTTGTGTTCCGCTGTGTCACCTGATTATCTGACTATGATAAGTCTTTTTCAAACTCTTGTCAAGCACTCTTCAAAAAATCAGAATTAATCTGGAAATGCCTGAATACAGTCCGTGCAGATAAGAAAGGATTTTCTGTCCCGTGGGGCGACTGAGAACAGGCCGGCAATTCATCATGTCATCTACACGGATCAGGGATAAGAAAGGATTGTCCCGTGGGGCGACTGAGAATAGCCCGGCAATTCATTGCCGGGGACAAATACCATCCAATTTTTGTCCCTAAAGCCTGCCGGAAAAGAGCCGGGTTTCCTTACTCGTTCATTTTTCATTGCCATTCAGTTCCGCCTCAATTTCCTCGATACTTGGCAAAGAAGATTTGAATTCATCCGGCAGATTTTTTGTGATTATATATTCGCTCACCCCGATTGGCTTGCGAATATCCCTGAGAGCATATTCCACCACTGTGTCATTTTTCGATTTGCAGATGAGAATGCCGAGAGTGGCATTGTCCTGCTCTGATTTTAAAATTCCGTCCACGGCCGACACATAAAAATTGAGCTTGCCTGCAAATTCCGGTTTGAATTTTACTGATTTCAGTTCAATCACCACATAGCAATGCAGCTTTACATGATAAAACAGCAGATCAATAAAAAACTCATCACCGCCCACCTCCAGTCTGTATTGCTGCCCGATGTAGGAAAACCCGGCTCCGAGTTCCAGCAGAAATTTTGTGACATGCTTTACCAGGGCATTTTCCAGCTCTTTTTCGTCATGTTTTTCTGTCAGTGTCAGAAAATCAAAATTATAGGGGTCTTTCAGTGTTTCCCTTGCCAAATCCGACTGGGGCGATGGCAAGGTTGCCTTAAAATTGGTTATGGCCTGACCCGCCCGCCTGAACAGATCACTTTCAATCTGATGAATCAGGACGGATCTTGCCCAACTGTTCTGAATGGTTTTCTGAACATAGAACAAAGCCTCGTCCAAATTTTTGCACTTGGAAACGATGGCAATATTATGTCCCCAGGGAATTTGTGTCAATTGGTCAACAGCCTGTTGGCTTTTTTCGATTTTTTGTGAATAAAACAGATACCACTGCCTGACATACTTCAGGTTGGTTAAAGAAAATCCTTTCATATCAGGAAATTCTGATGACAGGTCCATACTGAGCTGCTTTAAAAAGCCGGCTCCCCAATTGGCATTCTTCTGTCTGTCCACAATATCCTGCCCCAGGTTCCAATAAAACTGCAACAGCTCAGAATTGATTCTGACAGCCGCTTTTATCTGAACCCGCCGAATGTTGTTTTTCAGCTCTTTTAACCAGGCAGAATAATCTTTATTTTTTGTCAAGGGTTGATTCATACGAGGTTCACCTCCAATTTTTGTCCCGTAGGGACAACTGGGAATAGCCTGGCAATTCATTGCCGGGGACTGATTCCAAAAATTATTTTTTGTCTCGCAGGGATAACTGAGAATAGCCCGGCGATTCATCATGTCATCTACACGGATTAGGGATAAAAAAGGATTTTCTGTCCTGTAAGAACAACCGAAAATAGCCCGGCAATTCATTGCCGGGGAAAATATTACTCTATCTTTCCCCTCATCCCTGGGTTCACAGATATTCAGTGTAACTTCTTCATGTCCTTCGTGCGCCTCTTCGGGGCCTGCTGTGCCTTCAGTATTAATTCCAGGGCCTCCTTTTTTATCTGCGACTCATCCACCTTCCGGGCAAGCCCGGCTTCGTCAAAAGCGCCTCCGAAGGCTTCGAGCGAGGCATATTTCAGAGACGGATGGTAACTTTCCTCCACAGATTCTCTCAGTTCGCTTTCAGTCAGATAGTGACCTCCGGCCTTCCTTCTTTTGTTTGTCTTTTCAATCTGACGCAATGAATTATGTATGGAGGCTTCCCATGATCGGGTCGTCCTTTTTTCCGCATGTCGTTTGATGAGATGGATAAGCAGAGCATCCACAAAGCTTTCAATCTTGTTGATTTTGTCCTCTCTGCTCATTTCCTCCATTTCCCCCAGAAGAACCAGTGCATCCGCATAACGGCCTCCCTCAATATAAGTTCTCAGTTCAAACAACTCTTCCATTTTACCTTATCCTTAACCTGAATTTTGAGGATTTCATAAATCCGGTCTCTTTTCAAGATCATTCATGTCCGTTTCACGGGGGATGTTCCTCCGCCCATGCGACTGCCGAGTCAGAACTGTCCGAGACATCGGAATGATGTTACAGACAATCCTGTATTCACCCTTAATTTTTGTTAATAACATAATCGGAGCATCGGTTGCAGCCTCCCCCGCATCCTAAAACTTTACAAGCGAATTTCCCCTCTTGTCCTGCCAAAATTGATTGCGGTTCCTTTCGCCATTGTGACGCTCTGGCCCGATTCCACGTCTTTGATTGAGTTGTCTTTTGCGGTGACGACCCATTTTTCGCCGGACAGATTTCGGAGTCCCCATATCTTCGGATTTTTCGGATGCTGACTGACCTCGGCAACGGGTTTTGAAAAATCGTAAGTTTTTTGCGGATCAATGTGATGCGGAAAAAGCCGGGTGTCGTGATTCAGCATGATGATATTTTTCTCAATGCGGATACGCGGCGGAGTCCTGATCTGTTTCTGGCATGACCAGCAGGGATTCAGTCTGCCCGAGGTTTTCAGGAGTCCGGCATCATAAAAATTTTCCGCTCCGCAGTTTCCGCAATAGATGACTGAGTCCCGCAGGCGAATCATCTCGGCCCGCCATTCACTCTCCCGCACCCTGCCATGTTCGGGGTCTCTGATGCCGTCTGTGAATGCCTTTGTAAAGATATCCCGCAAAGACTGGGGATAAATCTGCCAATAAAGCAGAGCATTGTCATGGTGTCCCAAAACAGGACGGTTGGTGTCATCATCCGGGTCAAAGATGAAAACTGGTTCGGTGCCGTAAAGCCTGTTCATGGCCGGCAGATCAAAGCATTTTATTTCGGATTCCTTTCTGCCTTCCAACGGGTGATGCACCATGAGCATATAAAAGAGCAGCACGGAGAGTGAGAACAGATCAGTCCGGGTTCCCGGGCTGGCTTCGCCGCGTACAACTTCGGGGGCCATGAACCGGGGCGTACCGAGGATTCCGCCTTCTGCCTCACCGTCAATGGTCACATTGTCGTTGTCGCAGATGAGGATTTCGCCGGTGTCCGGGTCAAAGAAGACATTGCCAAAGGAGATATCCCGGTAACACAGTCCTTTGGCGTGAAGTTGCAGGAAGCTGTGAGACAGTTCCAGTCCTGCGGTTATCAGGGCACGGAAGGAGGGTTCGATGCGGCGTTTCATCAGGTCAACAATGCCTTTGTACCGAGGCTCCCGGAGAGGCATGACATAGCCAAAGGTGCCTTTCATGTCGTCTGAAACGGCTGTTTCAAAGGGCCAGAGAAATTTCTCATTGGGTGCGCCTTTGCTGATGAGATTTTCTATGGCGGATTTCTGCTCAGGTGTGGCCTGCTGGCGGAAATACCATTTTAAGGCCACGGGTTTGCCGTTCATGTCTGCCTCATAGACTTCGCCCTGTCCGCCGCCTCCGAGGAACTGCCTGACTTGGCAGAGCATGTCTGCAGATTCTAATCGGACTTGCTGGCCGGGTTTTAGGAGTTGGTTCATTCTTTTTTCCCTTTCTTATCTCTATTCCTTTTTGCAGATTCTAATCGGACTTGCTGTCCGGGTTTTAGGAGTTGGTTCATTCTTTTTTCCCTTTCTTATCTCTTTTCCTTAGTAGTTA
>JAOZLU010001053.1 GCA_029934695.1 Desulfobacterales bacterium
CCTCAGAAAACTGCCGGAACTGGAGGAGGCATGAGGTCTGTCATTGTTCGCCGCCCTCAACGCCTGCGGGGGATTGCCAAATCCCCCGCCCGTCATGGTTCGCCACCACAAATTGCAAATCTGTTCAACAGTAAGGCAATTTTTCAAATTGTCTGAAAACAAATTGCAAATTTGTTTTACAGTATTCCCTATTTCAGACTGGTCATCAACACAAGGTCCAAGTAGCAAATGATGCAAATAAAATCATACAAATTTTGTGATTTTCAAACATTCAGAATACTGATAACTATATGGTTATATAATAATAAAACAATCAAACAGATACTTGTTATGTATTCTACAGAATACATTTTTTGATATTTATTAAATAAACAGCTTGCAATGGATAAACACTTACGCTATTTTGCAGTTTAAAAACAAGGCACATATAATTTTTTATTCAAATTGAAATTTTGGGATTATAATAATGAAACGTCCGGTAATTTATAATTACCTTGATTATCGAGCCTTCCTGAAGGACATGTTCCAATTCAGAAAACAGAAGGACAAATATTTCTCATACCGTTTTTTTGCCAACAAAGCCGGTTTTGCATCTCCCAATTTTCTGAAACTCGTGAGTGACGGCAAAAGGAATCTGACAAATGAGAGTATTGCCAAAATCGCCGCGGGCTTTGGACTGAAAAAACAGGAAAGGGAGTTTCTTGAAAATCTGGTTTTCATGAATCAGGCTACAAACCATGAAGAACGGAATCATTATTATAAAAAGATGATGTCCATGAAGGGCTACGCCAACATCCATAAGATTGCCAAAGACAGCTATAACTATTTTTCCAAATGGTACTGCCCGGTAATAAGAGAAGTCGTCACATTTGGAGAGCGTAATCACACCCCGGAACAGATCGCCGAAATGTTAAGTCCCAGAATAACGCCGAAGGAGGCGGAAAAATCGCTCAATCTTCTGATATCTCTCGGGCTGATACGAAAAACCCCGGACGGACAATGGGAGCAATGTGACAAGGCAGTCAGCACCGGCCCGGAAGTCAGATCGCTTGTGATAGCGAATTTTCACAGGGAAATGCTCCGGCTCGCGACTGAGTCTCTTGAGCGTCATCCGTCTGAAGAGCGGGATATAACCGCGCTCACACTGAGTGTGAATCACAGGCAGATGGCCGAAATAAAGATAAAAACAGCGGCTTTCAGAAAGGAACTTCTGGAATTGGCCTGCAATGATGAAGACGCTGATCAGGTATTGCAAATCAACATTCAGGTTTTTCCCTTGACAAAGAAGAAATGAAGACTGACCTGTGCGGTTGCAAAAACGTAGGGTGGGTGAAGCGAAGCGCAACCCACCATTTTCCAAATCTGTGCAATTACAAAAATGTAGGGTGGGTGAAGCGAAGCGCAACCCACCATTTTGCGAATCTGTGCAATTACAAAAATGCAGCCCATTTTGCGAATCTACACTTCCAAAATT
>JAOZLU010000059.1:0-11758 GCA_029934695.1 Desulfobacterales bacterium
GTACAAGGATATGATCTGCATGAACTAATTGAAGGATTGAAGGCCGGGAAAGTATTGGCGGATCCATCGGTAAAGCCGGGATTACCTGATGCTGATTATGACAGTGGATGGTTTGAAATTGAAAAAAGGGAAAGAACTTATAAGTTTGAGATAGGATTTGAGGGATTGCCCAAGAGCATTACCGCGTATTACATGCGGGAAAACGGAGAGATATTGGCGTGGGGTATGAATCAATATGGCAGCAAATATCAATCTAATGGCCTTCTTTTGGATTTTGACGAGCAGGGAAACTTGTTCGTCAGATTAGGAACCACCGGGGCCTTACACTTGTACTATTATCGGAATCGTGATGATGACGCAAATGTAAATCTCGATAACGGAGTAAATCTAAAATTCAGAGTGATGTTGTGGAAGTAAAGTAAGCTTTGAAGCACCGTCATCCCGCCACACGGATTAGTGATAAGCAGGGATTCTGGCCTTTGGTGCATAAAATCCCTGCTTATCGCCAATCCGTGCAGATGAGGGCTTGGAGAGTAATCCTTTCTCATCCAATGCCGATCCCTGACAATAAACATTTCGGACGGGGTTGCAAACCCCGTCCGGCAACGAACCCCGTCCGGCAACAAGGCAATAACTGACAAGGAACGTGGCAGGCCCGGATATCCGCGTGAAATTCAGGCAGGTGAGAACCAAAATCCAACTCACCTTTTCCTCCCGGAAGGATGTCCGTTGTTGACGATCTCCGGATACCAGACCGTCAGTTCCTCGCCCGACGCCAATATATGATTGGCAAATTCAACGCCCTGCATGAAAGAATGATCCATATTTCCCACTTCATAGCGCCAGGCCCCGAATCGTCCTCTTGAATAAATCCCCATTTCTTCCAGATGACTGAGAAGCGGGAAAAGGGATTTGTTCAGGTTCAGGCTCGGAGTGGGATAGCCTTTCTCAATAAAATGATACCAGGTATGGCTGATTTCATTACGGCTTGACAGAAGCCTGGCATTCAACGCGCCATCAATGACATCCTCAACAATCCGTTCCTGTTCAACTTTTTTGACAGAACTCTCGCTCACTTCGCACATCAGGGACCACTGGCTGTTTATATCGGGGACATTGTTGGGAGAATAATTGCTGAAAACCGTCGCCCGATAGAAAGGGCAGTTGTCTTCCGGGAAATACATCCAGCATTTTGTAGCCAAATACTCAGGCGGATGCCCTTTGAGCGCAAGCCCGACAACATGCGTTGAGGAGTGTCTGAAACTGGAAACTGGAAACTGGGGCAAGCTTGCGTTTCCAGCTTCCAACTCCAAACTTCGAGCAATCTTTGTCAGGGGAATCGTACTGAGCAGGACATCATATTCTTCAGTGGTTCCGTCTGCGAAAGAAAGCTTTCGGGTATGGGGAGACAGGTCTGTCAGTTCCCGGTTCACAAGCATTTTATCATGAGGAAGTCTTTCTGCCAGTATTCTCCATATATTCCCGGTGGCTCCGTGAAGGGGAAAGCGGAACATGGCATTGGGTCCCCAGGAAATATCGCTTTTCTCAAAGATTGCGTTCTCCAATATGCGCCTGACATCCACCGGGGCCACCCTGTCTCCGACCCAGGACCAGTCCATCTGTTCTAACGGTTGGGCCCATACTTTGTAGTTGTAAGGTCTCAGAAACCATTTTGCCAGCCCTTCTCCGAAGGTCGCTTCTATCCATTCCCCAAAATGTGCGGGTTTTTTTCCCGGAAAGTCTTTTTGAATATCAAGGATGCCCTGAAGACACTCCCAGTAAATCTCTTTGGGAAGGTGATGAATATTATTCTGCAACGGATAAGGGATAAAACGATCCTGCATCCTGATCCAGGCTTCCCGTTCATGGAACACCCAGCCATCTTCTTTTCCGAGAAGGGCATCCATCACCTGATCAAAATACGCATAATGGCTGAAAAGGACATGACCGCCCAAATCCCACCAGAAGCCTTCCTTATCTTGGAATGACGCGGAAAGTCCGCCCCAGCAATCCTTTTTTTCGCAAAGAATCCAGTCCTCATGGCCCATCTCTGTGAGACGCCACGCCGCACCCAGACCGCAAGGCCCGCCGCCAAGTATTATAATTCTCATGTTCTCTCTTGAAAGTAAAAAGTAAAAAGTAAAAAGTTGAAAGTTGAAAGTATATCTGCGAACTCACTTCTCCAATTCCTTCCGGGGGGGACAAAATAACGCCTGAATCCAGAAAGATAACGCGGCGATGGGAATAAGACACAGATGCTTCAAGCTCATTTTTTCAACAGACGCAATGGTGTCGCCCCTTTCAAAGTCTGTCCTGGCAATGTCTTTGCCCCAGATCGCCCCCATCCTGGGAACTTCATGGGAGGTAAGTAAGACATCCCATGAGCTGTTTTTCAGGAATTTCATGATCTCGTATTTATCCGACCACGGAATCCTCCCGTTTTCCATCCGGGTGTATGTTACGATGTCGCCTTTATCACAAAGCTTTCTCCATTTGTATTCTTCTCCATGAGGAACAACAGCCAGCGTTCTGGTTTCGGGATATTTTTTCACCAGATCGCTGACAAATTTCTTTCCGGTCTCTGACGTTCCTGAGTCATGGATAAATACGCACGCATTCCCCTTTTTGGAACTCAGATATTCTTCAACATTGCCAAAAGGCAGAGAGAATTCCTTTTTCCCGTAATTGTTGATGAAGAAATCCCTGACCCCTCTGACATAAGCCTGTGAAAGAGCTGTCTCATATACAAGAGAAGTATAGGTGGCAATCTTCATAAAACGGGTGATCATTTTGATCAAAAGCAGACGCCTTCTGATTCCGCTGCAATAATTATTGTAAAACCAGAGCGAGTTGCGAGTTCTGTAATAGTTCCGCCAGATTGCCGCAGTATCCGCGACCCGTCCTGCCCAGCTCGGGTGATAGACAAGAGATGCATTGGATGCGAGAACTTTGTAACCGGCTGCGTTGAATCTCGCCCCCCATTCCATATCATCCCAATAGATGAAGAACTTCTCATGCCATATTCCCAGTTTTTTTACCAGACGGCCCCGGGCCAATAGCGAACAAGCGGCCACATAGTCAACTTCAAAAACAGATTCCGGGTTCTGAAGTGCTTCCGGCGGAGGCATATTTCTCCTGACATCGCCGGCATTATAATCAATGAAAGCCCCGAGTTCAATCATTTCGTGACGGTTGTCAATATCCATTATTTTTGAACCGCAGATCCCGGCCTGGGGCGTTTTCTCCATCACGGCAACGAGTTCTTTCAACGCATTCCTGTCAACAAGAACATCGTTGTCAAGAAGCCACAGATATTCGGCATCGGGTCTGTTTTCCATGACCCAGCGCATCCCGGTGTTGAATCCCCCCGCGCCGCCCAGATTTTCCCTGTTCCTGATGAGATTAACCCGCGGGAAACCGCTTTCAACAGCCTCAACCGTGCCGTCGTCAGAGTTGTTGTCAACAACCGTGATTTCAAGTTTGCTCTTAGGATAATTAATATTTTTCAATTGGTCGAGCAAGCATATCACATCATTTTTTTTGTTCCAAGTAACAATTATGGCTTGAACATTAGACATTTGTTTAACTCCTTGTCAAAGATGATCATTGCTGATTCATCTGTTTTTTTGTGAGATGCCTCGTTATCCACATCCGTTCCTCCGATGTCAGGAGCAGAAACCATGCAACCGGAACATAGATCAGAAACGCGGCTGAAAGCAAAACCCCTTTCAGGGCAAGGTCTGTCAGCGTCATTGCAATGGCCAGCGTCAGAAATGCCGGCCATACGACAAAGCATTTCCTCAGCATCATTCCTGTGCCGAGTTGCAACAATCGCCGGGCCATGGCAAACAGCACCAGCGTATCCGCGATGATCCGGACTGTCCACACAATGGTCGCGCCGACAATGCCGTTGGCACTGATGAGCCACCACAGGAGAATGAGATAAAACGGCAGTTCGGCAAGACGCAGTTTGGCGGTGAGGTCGGGCCTGCCTGTTCCCTGTATCAGGCTGTACGGAACCTGTCCCAGGCTGTGAACAAACACGCCCGCGGCCATCCATTGGAGTACGCGGGTACTGTTTTGGGCAAATCCTCCTCCCAGCCAGAAATCCAGCCCCTCATTCGCCAGAGTGATAATGAGCAGCGTAATGGGAAACAGTGCAAGAAAAATGTATTTTACCCCGCGCTCAAAGAGAAACACTGTATGGGCCCGGTTATGAACAAAGCTTGTGGAAAAAGCAGGGAACAGGACACCCATCATCGCCCCGGGCAAAAGCCAGAGCTTTGTCACGACTTCGCTGGGCGTGGCATAATATGCCACCGCGGTAGCCGAGAGAATGGAACCGATCAGAAACCGGTCCAAATAAATCATCAGGGGGCTTATCACATTCGTCACTGTCATCCATCCGCCAAAACGAATCAACTGTCCTGCCATCCCTCGCTTCAGGGCAATGCCGAGACGGAGCCGCGGAACAACACGGAGGCAAAGTAACAGATGAACCATGCATGCGACCACGCGTCCCACCGACAGAGCTCCCACGATGAGAAAGAGACTCTGAGAGAAGAACAGTACAAGCAAAGGTGCTGAAAAGCTGAATATTCCCAAAGTCACCCGCACCGCATTGGTGAGATCAAAACGCTGATACGCGTCCAGCACACCTCGTAAGCCGATACCGGGAATGACCACGGGCAATGACCATACGAGAAGATAAAAGGCGTTCAGTGTCTCGGTCTGCAATTCCAGGGGAAGATTGAGGACGCTCCGGACCAGCCAGGGCAGGAATGGCGTTGCGATGACCGCCACACATATACCCATAACGCATAAGAGGAAAACACCGGTCCGGACAAGAGCAGGAATGTCATGTTCCTCGCCTGATCCCAATCTTTCAGCCACCATTTTTGTGAGGGCGCGACTCAGCCCCATGTCAAAAAGGCTCAGATATCCGATCAGTACCCAGGCCAGAGTCAGCACTCCAAAACGATCCGTGCCGATACCTCTGACGAGCGGCGGAATCGTGAAGACCGCCACCAGCATGGGAGCGAAATATCCGATAAAATTCAGAATGCTGTTCCGGGCAAGCCGTCGCCCCTGAGTTAATTTGTCATTTATTGTCATTTGTCGTATGTCATCAGTTCTGTGTAGAGAGATTCCATATCATAAAAGAGCCGTTTATGGTCAAACCGTTTTTCAGCAAAAGAGCGGGCACGTCTGACCATTGCCACTGTTTCTCCGGCATCTGCCTCCGTGAGGTATCTGAGTCCTTTTGCAAAACCGGCAGCGTCATTTTTTCGGCAAAGAACACCTCTCTCACATATAAAAAATTCACCCTTTGGAATTCCACTTTCCGCTTTCCGCTTTCCGCTTTCCACTTTCCCAGTTTCCAGTTTCTTCCCCATAAGATCCTGAACGCCCCCTGCATCGGTGGCAATCACAGGAACCGAAGCGGCCATGGATTCAATAATGGAAACCGGGGTTCCTTCATTCAGGGAGGTAAGCGCAAGAATATCCAGATCCGCATACACAAAAGGGACATTCTTCACCCAGCCGCAAAATTTTATATAACGGGTCAGGCCCTGCTTCTGGCAACAGGCTTTCAACTCATTTCTCAGTTCGCCATCTCCCACAATGATAAACTGCACCTGTATCCCGGGATTCTGCTCAAGGAATAACCCAGCCGCTTTGAAAAACATTTCATGGTTTTTTATGGGAACCAGCCGGCCGACGATACCAATCAGGAGTGTATCCTCGTCTATCCCGAGGCTTTGTCTGAACGCCCCTTTCATGGACTTGCCGGAAAAAAAAGGCCGGAGATCAAACCCCAATTCCAGGGTTCTGATTTTGGAGGCCGGCGCGATTCGATATTTCTCAGCAAGCTCATGTTTCTGTGTCTCACTGATGGCAATGACAACATCTGTCACTCGCGCCAGAAAGCGTTCTATATTCAGAAAAAGCAGCGAATTCACTTTGCTGAAATATCCTTCAAACACATGTCCGTGAAAGGTGTGAACCATGTGCACCTGATGACTGCTGAGGATATTGCACAGAAGACCGGCAAACCGGCTGCTGGAACCGGCCTTTGCCGTGTGAGTGTGCAGAATATCCGGTTTTTCCCGAAAAATGATCTTTAAAATTTGGATAAACGCTTTCATATCCATTCTGAGACTGATCTCTCTCTGCAACTCAGGCACGATAATCGGCTGTTTGTCATAATAATGGAACAGGTAACTCATATCCCCTTCCTGAGGAGAAATTTTGCCTGTGACCAGTTTTGAATCAAACCTCTCCGCATTCAGTCCGTTTGTCAGCAGATGAACATGGATGGAAGGCCCGCCGATATTCAGGCGGGAGATTATCCTAAGTATCTTTATCTTATTCTCTGGCAGTTGAATATCAGCAGAAAGAACTTGGGGCTGCGTGTCTGAAAATTTGGGATGCCTTTTATTGAAAATACTGAATGACCATTGAAACAAATTTGAAACAAGGACAAAGAATAAACGGATGGTAAGCCCCCCGATAACCAGCGGTTTTAAAAACGAAAGCGATGAATCCAGATATTTGTCAAAGAGACGATAGACGCTTTTGTGAAATTCGATAACAGAGCGGAAGATATTTTTTTCGCTGCTGCCTCCGACATAATGATAAACAGTCGCCTGGGGGTTATAGACGACTTTCCATCCGTGTTTCCATATTCGCCGGCACCAGTCCGCATCTTCCCAGTACATGAAAAATCGCTCATCCAAAAGTCCGGTGTCGTCAATGGCTTTTCTCCTTATCACCATGCAGGCACCGGATACCCAGTCCACTTTCATGGGGGATTTCCCGTCAGATTTCAGACTGAGGAGATTTCGTGACGTAACGGGATTTTCAGGAAACCTTCTGGAAAGAAAGGAGGAACGTCCGAAAAAGGCCGTCAGGGGCGTGGGAAAGGCTCTCGCTGAATTTTGCAATCTGCCGTCATTGTCGAGAATTCTCGGGCCCATCACCCCTGCCCCAGAATTTTTCTGCATAAAAGAGAGACTGGTTTCAAAAAAATTGTCCACGATGCAGGCATCAGGGTTTAAAAGGACGACATAATCGCCCGCTCCCTTTCTCAACGCCTGATTGACTGCTCTGGCAAAACCCAGGTTATGCCGGTTTTGGGTGAGAATAACCCGGGGGAATTCAGAGAGAATCCGGCAAACACTGTCTGTGGAAGCGTTGTCCTGAACAAAGATATTTGCACATAAATCTCCCAGTGATTTTTCAACAGTTCTGAGACAATTGAGCAGATGATCTGTGCTGTTGTAGTTAACGATGATAATATCCAGTGAATTCATATCAATGTTTTTTCTGATTATAATGCCTTTTGGAGAAGTCTGTGCCGGCAGCGAAATCCTATCCGGCAACGGAGTGCGGAAATTATTTTTCGCACCCGTATCTCATCCATGTTTTCAGTATTTTAAACACTTCGGTCAATTGGGGCATGGTTCGTCGGCTGATCCCCGCGTTCTGATTCGGATGAATGTCTTTTTTGCCCAGACGGCCGGCCATGAAATCCGTTGCTGCTTCACGATGCAGACGGCTCAGATGGCCTCTGCCTGTCAATGCAAAATAAATGGCTTTCATCCATACTCGGCGAATGACGCGGCGGATTGTGACCTCGTCTGCTCTATATGTTCGTAACAGGTCCAATATATTTCGGTTATCATAATACACCGTCTGGTGAGGGGTTTTGGCAGAAGCTGAGGAATGCCAGATAAGCGATTTGGCCGACGCCACAATCCGATGCCCTGCCTGAGCAATACGCAGGCACCATTCCACATCGTCAAAATGGATAAAATAATCCCGCCAAAGTCCCGCTGCCTTTGCCACCTCCGCGCGAACCAGCAGGGAGGCCGCAGCCACATAGTCTGCTTCTGCATAAGGCCTGCACTCCCTGAGATGATTGCAGAGATTTGCATTTTCAGAAAGCAGTGACGCCAAAGATCGCCCTTCCCATGCAGCAACGGTTTCCAAATGCCGGTTCAGTATCAGACGGCCGGAACTGCGATTCAGGAACGCACCCATTTCATTGATCCGCCACGGACAGTCCAGTTGCATCATTGTGGAGCCGGCCACTGCGATGTTCTGATTTTTTTTAAGCAATTCAACAAGTTCAGCCAGAGCCAGGGGATGCACAGTCACGTCGTTATCCAACAGCCATAAGTACCGGTACCGTCCGGGCGGCTGATCAAACGCCCATTGCAGGCCCGTGTTGAATCCGTCACTGCCGCCCAAATTTTCTGTATTGCGAATCACACGCGCATAAGGATATGCTGCGGAAATTGCTTCCCAGGTGCCGTCCTGACTCGCGTTGTCAATGACAAGCACATCTGCTGATGAAGGAGGATAATCCATATTTTTTACGGATTTCAGCAGATTCAGCACATCCTGCTTTTTATTCCAAGTGACGATGATGATTAAAACTTCAGGCATTGTTATCAAAATCCCGACTGGCAACAATAAATTGCCGAGTTGCTCTCAATTTGTTCATTAGGACTTAAGTTTTAGGGAAAACTGTAAAAATTCATTGCTCATTGTGACCGGTAAGTCATGGGCATTTATAAAAAATAATCCGTCAGATGATGTCATTTTTTGGATTCATCATAATACACATTATGTGTTTTAATGATCTCTGCAACTTTTATAAATCAGACACAGCGTCAACATTTCTGCCCTATTCCTGAATGAATAGCAAATTTGCTGAAAAAAGCAAGAACAAAAATCTGATCCGGAGTGCTGAAATGAAATTTTAGCACATTCGGCAGGTGAAAAAAGTTCGTAGTTCCGCGTTCAGGCGGCGGGTGTGTTCCTGAAAAAGTTGTTACAGCCTTTTTTGCCATTGACACACAGGCCCTTTTGTTGTATCTATTCTGCAAATATATTTTTTGTGGCAATAAGACCGGAAAGGATAATTGGAAGGATGAACAATCAGGAAACAGAGCGCATTGACCAAAATCCGTTAAGAACCAGTCTCTGATTTACAGGAATTTTATATGATTAAAGATATAAATAAGGAAACCATGGGAAGCCGCACCCTGCCCCAGTCACCTCCCCAGCGTTTTTGGTCCACGATGAATGATGACGGTCTCTTCGCCGGCCGCGCCATAGGCGACATGCTGATCCATTGCATCATCTCGTTTGACGGGCAAATCAGCGAGAAGCGTATGGCAAGAGCGGTGAGGCTGACCCTCGATGCGGAACCGATCCTCGGATGCCGCTTCGTGCCGGGATGGTGGCGGATGCGATGGGAACGCCGGACAGACTTGGATCACCTCGGACTTTTCAGACTTGCATTGTCAGCAGATACAGAGGAGGACATCAGCGGCTTTCTGACAGTCCCTGCTGATCCATGCGAAGAACCTCAGATTCAGGCATTGCTCCTCCGCTCTGACAGGGACACACTCTGCATAAAGGTCAACCATGTCGCGGCAGATGCGGCCGGGGTCAAAAGATACGCCTGCCTGCTTGCCTCAATTTACCGGCGTCTCGCATATAATCCTGAATACAGACCGGAACCCAATCCTGACGGCACCCGTAGCATGCGTCAGGTCAGCAGGCTGTTTGACGTTCCGGACAAACTCAGAATTGTCCGCCGCACCTTTCGTGATCTGAGAAATCTTCTTTCCCCGCGTGTGAATTCCACGATTCCGCTGTTCAGAGGCAATCCGTCTGATCGGACATTTGTGATCCGCCGGATCGCCCATCCGCAGTTTCAGGCGATCAAAGCTCATGGCCGCAGACGCGGGGCCACCATTAACGATATGATTCTCACCGCAGTTTTCCGCTCACTTTCAGATATTATCCGTCCGGACTCGGATATGCCAATACGTCTAATGACCACCGCGGACCTTCGCCGTTACCTCCCGACAGGGAAGGCCGGCGCGATCTGCAATCTCTCCGGTGTCTTCTGTCTGAAAATGAACCAGTACCTGGAAGCCACGTTTGATGACACTCTTGAGCAGGTGTGTGACCGGATGAACTTCATCAAGGGGGACTTTATCGGACTGGGAAGCCACCCCATATTCGTGTTGCCTGCCAAAATTCTTCCGGCCTCGTGGACTCGGCCGATAGGCGATTGGATGGGTGAAAGGCTGCTTCGTTCTGGAAATGACACTCCTCCCGGACTCACAAACATGGGGCAGATTGACAAAGAGCGGCTTGTATTTGGCGAGGTGGGAGTGAGCGACGCTTTTCTGACCGCACCTGTGCTGTTTCCTCCGCTTTTCATCATCGGAATCAGCGGATTTGGCGAGTCCCTGACAATGAGTGTCGGCTTCTGCGGAAGTGCAGTCAACACGCGGGTTGTCGAGCAGGTTCTTGATCGTGTGGAGAGCGAATTGCGCTCTTTGCCCCGAGTCAGAGACAAATCCGAATGATTCCCGGGACGATTTCAAAAACTTAAAACCTAAAACCTAAAACCTAAGCTGATCTGCAATCCCCTGAAGCCACCGGGTTCCCATTTCCGCGTCCGTATTTTTGAGGTTTTTTATCACAGAAATATAATCTTTGCCGGATTCTCTGATACCGGCATGAATCCTCTCCAGAAAAGCATCCCTTGTCCCTGTGTCCCCCTCAGAACTTCGCTGTGCTCTGAAAGAGGCTTCCATTTCAGGCCATCCGTCGCCTCCTTGTTGCAGACAAAGATACTTCAGTCGTCCTATTCTTTCTTTGATTGCCATATTCAGTTTTTCTTTCAGCCCCTCCAGAAGCGCATCCGGAAAATTATCGGAGACAAACTGGGAGCGGACATGCTGATACCACTGCATCAGGGCCGTCAGGTTTGCAATATAGATGACATTGTTTGCCATGATCCTTTTCACGCCCATGAATATACCCGGAGTAAACGGGATATTGCCGCTCCTGCCGCCTTCAAAGAGCAGACGGCTCTGCCTCAGTTCATCCTTTCTGTTGATTGTTCCCGCTGCGATGACGGTGCCGAACGCCAGACGGCACGGGCCCACAAGCCCCCCCTGTCCCCCGAGAAATATGGGTTTCTGATTCAGCATCACGCCGTTAGGCACATCACCGATAAGCGACGGGGTGGCCTTGTCCTGATTGGGAGTGAAGTTGAAATGAATGTATGAGCTGCCGACTTCGCTGTGATCTTTCCGCCCTGTTCCGCCTGACATGAGGCAGTCGCAAAAATTGACAAGACTTCCCAGCGTCACAAAAGGAAAAAGAATGGTCTGCTTCAGCCCCACAGTGTGAGCGCCGTTTGCCTCTTCTTCCAGAATTGTCCCTTCTCTGACATGCGCGCCGAGGCCCATGCCTGCTTTTTCAAGAAACACCGCTTCCCTGAAAAACCCGCTTCTGAGGGCAACTTTCGGCCCGACCTGACAGTTTTCAACAGTGGCAGGCCCCTCATGCCCCAGTTGTGTTCCCCTGAGGATAAGGGTGGAACTTCCATAAATTTTGCATCCCGAATAAATCGACACGCCATCTCCGGAAATTCTGTCAATATTCACATCATCGCCGATTTCAATGCTCTGGGGATTGGGAATTTTTACTCCTTTTTCCATCAGTTTTTCAATTTTCAAAATATTCTGACTGTCCATTCAGCACCTCTTATGTTCTATTTTTAAAAGTAGCACGAAACATTTGTTCGGGATATGATTGCCGGATGGGGTTTAGATTGCCGGACGGGGTTTAGATTGCCGGACGGGGTTTAGATTGCCGGACGGGGTTTGCAACCCCGATTGCCGGACGGGGTTTGCAACCCCGTCCGAAACATTCATTG
>JAOZLU010000059.1:11858-14076 GCA_029934695.1 Desulfobacterales bacterium
AACCCCGTCTGGCCAAAAAACCCCGTCTGGCCAAAAAACCCCGTCTGGCCAAAAAACCCCGTCTGGCCAAAAACCCCATCTAGCCATACTTAAACAGCAAATATGGCACAGTTTTATCATAAAATCAATAAAAATCATTTAACACGAATTACCGGGGAACCTGAAATTCTCCGATCTTTCGGTTTCGGTCACCAATCCTTAGTATTAGCCTGCCCGACAAATTTTCTGTTGACATGATGACAAAATTATGCCATGCTATATCTTATCTTTTGAATATCGGAAAACAGAGAACCCGGAGGACAGACCATAAAATGACTGGCGATAATTTGCGATCTACAAATATGCCGACCCTACGGGCCTATGGTTGGCGGTGATTTGCAATCTGCAAATATGCCGACCCTACGGGCCTATGACTGGCGATAATTTGCGATCTGCTCGCCTTCCAATAAATCCTGATTTTGAATCAGGTTCAGACAGTGATATCCGACAAGCTCAAAGACGGGTTCAAAGTGCGATTGACAATAATCAGCAACCTGAATTCAGGAAGTGTCGGAGTGCATATAAAGATGCATCTTCGAGAAATCAATATCATAAATGTGGGCTAAATTAATGACAAATCTTTCATCATCAATAGAAGCTGTCGCGTCAGAGATGTTCAAAGCGCTTGCCCGTAATTTCCCGGTTGCCTGCGCCTCTGACGAGTTCTACTATTTCCCCCAAGTCCAGCTTTCAGAACCCCGATGGCGAACATGGGATCGTTTCTCCCCGGAAAATATAGCGGCATTTGTGCGGCGTTTCTCAGTATGGGAAGATAAGCTCAAGTTGCTGTCGTCCTCTCTTGAAATCCCTCGGGACGTAAAATCGTCTCTGGAAGCGCAAACCGATATAGCGATGCTTCAAAAACTCGCATGTACGCTCCGGGAGCAGTTGTCCGAGGTCAGAACATGGGAGACCCAGCCCACTTTTTACCTGATGATCGCGTGTATCGGACTCGCCGAAGCCATGGCCTCGGAGGATGCCTCGGCAAAGCATGACCGTGCCGAAACACTCCCCGCATTTCTGGACCAGGCCAGCCATAACCTCCGGCAGGTTCCCGCGCTCTTCCGGGATATCGGTCTGGAAATGGTCTCTGACACTGAAAATTACCTTGTCACGTTGCTGAAACAGGAGAACCTGCCTGAACTGAAACCCGCTCTGACTGCTCTGGAGCGATTTGAGCAAACGCTCAGGAAAGTATCGGTACGGGAAAATTTTCTTCTGGCCCCGGAGCTGCTGGAACGCGTTCTCCGATGTCATATCAACGCGGGCATGGGTATAAACAAGATAAGGCATGAGACAGATTCGGAAATCAGTGAAATGCAACGGATTATGAATGAGGAAGCCAGAGGCATCGTCTCAGACCGGTCTTCAGAGCAGTTGTCAGGCCAGGACCTGTGGGCAGAAGCCATAAGGCGCATCCCCATACCCGCAATGGGAAAAGAGGGACTGATCGGACTTTACAGGGATGAGGTGAACCGGCTGGCAGACCATTGCCTGGATAAGGGACTGGTCACGCGTGAACGCCTTTCTTCCTGTCCGGTTTATGTGGCACCGGTCCCGTCCTTTCTCTCCGCGATCCGCACGGCTTCCAGTTACAGCATTCCGCCCGGTCATCCTCCTACAGGCGGGGTGTTTTATATTATCAACGCACACAGCCCTGAAGAGGCACGGCAGGAATATCACCGGGAATACAGGATGCTCTCCGCACATGAAACTTGTCCTGGTCATCACCTTTTGGATATTTCCCGTTGGAGCCTTCAGCGGCCTGTTCGTCAGGTTGTGGAACAGCCTGTTTTTTATGAAGGATGGGCCTGCTTTGCTGAAACGCTTATGCGGGAAACAGGATATCTTTCCGAATCGGGGGACCTTTTACTGTTGGCTAAACGGAGACTCTGGCGAGCGATCCGGGGCAAAGTGGATGTGGGGCTTCAGACCGGCACAATGGATATTCCCACAGCAGCCCGATATCTCAATGAAATCGGTGTTCCCATGGACAGAGCTGTGTCTTCGGTACGAAAATATCCCTTGAATCCCGGATACCAGATATGCTATACAATAGGACTCAGGCAATTTCTGAAACTGTTTGACCAATATGGCCGGAATGACCTGCAACATTTTGTGCAAACAGTTTTAAATCATGGGGAAACAGGCTTTGAGGAGCTTGAATTGATGCTTGATG
>JAOZLU010000059.1:14176-20212 GCA_029934695.1 Desulfobacterales bacterium
GATGGTTGATGTTGGATGTTGGATGGTTGATGTTGGATGTTGGATGTTGGATACTTGATGTGTAAACGTAAAGTGCTGCCGGATGAAACTCACCTTCCTGCTGGTGGTTGTAACCCTTTGTCTGGGTCTGATTCGTGGTCAGTTAATTTCGGATTTCCGCTGTTTGACATGAATTTTCCTGATGAGTTATTTGAAGCAGGGGAGTAGAGAGATATAATGATTCATATAGATAAAATACAAATCAGCAACTTCAAATGTATAAAAAACCTTGAGGCAGAGTTGCCGGGTATATTCCTCCTGACCGGTGCGAACAGCAGCGGGAAATCTTCTGTTATTTACGCATTGTTAAGTGTGTTCCAATCAGGCGAATATCCGATTGACCACCTCGAACTGAACGGGGATTGACTTAACCTCGGAGACTATGACGAGGTTGTTTATCACCATAAAAACGAAAATGACATTACAATAGGAATTTCTTTTAAAGGGAATAACATTGCAACAACCGTTTCTTCTGATTATGAACATTCATCAGAAAAGATGCCTTTGTTAAAGAGCTTTGAGATATCTGATCAATATATCAATGCGTCTTTTAAGAAGTATGGGAAGAAATACCTGTTTGAAGGAACTTATGATCCCAGAAAAGATCCTTTTTCAGAAGCATACAGGTCAGAAGATTTCAGAAAGTTTATGAAAGCCGTAGATTCAGTAAACAGAAAACTGCCTCAGCCGGTTGATCCCTTTGAACTTTATAAAATCAATAATTTCAAGGAGGAATACGCCAGTATTGAAGAATTTAAAGAAGAATTTGGAAAAAGTGTTATTTTGTCTTGTAAGGTTGAAGATATATTAACCTTATCAGAAAAATTCAAAGAAAATTTCAATTTTATGGGTCCGTTCCGCTATCCTCCTGAAAGAACTTACTATAAAAAGACTAAAAGCGACATCAGGGTTAACTCTTTTGGCGAGAATTATACTGCCCAGTTGTTAGACTGGTTTGAAAAATATCCGGAGAAATTCTCAGCAATAAAGAAGGCTTTAAGAGAGTTGCGACTGATTGACGACTTGCGATTCACAAGATTTCATGGCGGAAGATTTGAAATGTCAGTAAAAACTCCGTCAGTCCCGTGTGATTCCAATATAGCGGATGTCGGATTAGGAATCAGCCAGTTCCTGCCTGTTCTGGTGGCGGATATGCAGCTTCCCGAAGGATCGACTTTGGCTGTTTCCCAACCCGAAATCCACTTGCATCCGAGTGCCCAGGCCGGATACGCTAATCTTATGATAAAAAATTTTTATCAGCATAAAAAGAGATATATCATAGAAACCCATAGCGAATATATCATAAACCGTCTGAGACTCCTGATTGCCAAAGGTGAGATTAATGAAGAAGATGTTAAGATTATTCACTTGGTAAGTTCAGAGGATGGCGCAATTCCTTATGATATCCGCCTGAGAAAAAACGGAAAAATAGAGGGCGCACCCAGAGATTTTTTTGGAACCTATCAGATTGACACTCTTGATCTGGCAATTGCTGCGGCTGAAAATGATGATTAACGATATTGTTGTTGACAATTCGGTTACATACAGATTTAAAAATCCCCCGGACCCGGATTATAAAGATTTTATAAACTGGTTGATATCAGAAGGTTATCTTGTTATTTCTCAGAAACTGCTCATTGGGATCACCTGATGATTAAAGGATTATCAGGATTTATGTTCAGGTCAGAAACCTGTTTTTGCGGATTGGCATCGGAGGATAAGTATTGACTGAAGCCGGAACAAGTTTTTATCGGATTACTTTTTACTTTATTACTTTTTACTTTTAAGGAGGAATATTTTGGATCAATTTATAGGATATCATTCGGAATGGAACCTGGGAAGCCCCGGGGGCTGGGATTATCAGCGTATTACCCAGGAAATCGCCAAAGCGGTCTGGGGCAGGCTTTTCCAGAACCATTCCATAGACGCAGACTTGGATTTCGACCATCCCCTGCTTCATCCGGTGAATGGCTTTGTAAACATGCTGGCAGAGGCTCACCGTTCAAGGGAAGGCTCAAACACCGGTCTGATTGCTGTGGTCGCGGAGGAAGAGACATTGGAGGATGTGGTTGAGAACAAGAACCTTGCCGCACAACTCAATATAACTGATGGTCTCTCCGGAGCGCTCATGGCCCCTCATGAGCTGGAATTACAGAACAGCAGGGTCTGCTGGCAGGGAACGCCTGTGTCCGTTATTTTCATGGACTTCAACACAGATGTGCTTCTGAACCTGCATCGCAAGCAAAACCTGACACCTCTGCTCCAGGCGGTGCGGGAAGGCAGAGTCATCAATCCCAGGGGCACTGAGCCGATCAATGTCAAGAGCATGTTCGAGGTCATCACGGTTCCTGAGAACAAAGACCGGTTTCATAAGGAAACCATTGAGCGAACCCCCTGGACACGCCAGTTCCACCCGCGCCGGACACTGGGCCCGGATGGAGAAACCATTCCGGATCTGGTCGAGTGGACCCGGGCAAACTGGGACAATCTGGTACTCAAGCCGGAACGCGGATATTCCGGAAAAGGGGTTCGTGTCGGAGGAATAAACAAGGAGGTTGATGATATTATCAGTCTGGCCCTCAACGCCGGGGATTATATTGTTCAGGAAAAGATAGACCTGAATCTGTGGGCAGAAGATATGCCCAAATTGGATGCGGAAAACCGTCTGGCCCTGACCCGGTATCAGACGGATTTCCGATGTCTGTTCGGTTCGGAGGGGATGTTCGGGTTTCTGGGCAGGTATGGTGATGTGCCGACCAACGTGGGCAGCGGCGGGGGTGTCCAACCGCTTGCCGTGCTTGGCTCGGGCATGAGTGTTCGTGAGGCCACCGAACGGATAAACAATGCGATTCTGCATAAGGACCCCGGGGATGTTCTTGAGGCCATGGAGTATCAGAAGAAACTGGCCATGGATCAGCAGTTCACCTATCTTCTCGGACCTATCAAAATCGCTCTGCGGCCCCGGCTGATCACCCCGGGGCAGATGAAGGCTCTGAAGACTTACTGTGCGAATATCTGGTCTGACTGTCTGACCTTGGAGAAAATGTGGCTGTCAGGGGAATTGGACAATATCATCAAAATCGAACCCGAGGAGCTTGAAATCGCACGATCCCAACCCTGGGGAGGCTGTCCTGCGATTTTCGCCGCGGACGGATTATTTGGTTTCGGAGCGCATATACAATGAATATTCAAATAGATAAAGACTGGTGGAAAGATATCTTTGACGAGGTTTATCTCCAAACTGATGCCCGGTCGGTTTGTGATGAATCGCTGACCTGTCAGGAAGTGGATTTTCTGGAACAGGCCCTTGATCTGAATTCGGATCAGGATGTCCCGATCCTGGATATGTGCGGAGGACAGGGCCGGCACGCGCTGGAACTAGCCAAGCGGGGGTTCACAAACGTGACGGTTCTGGACTATTCCGAGTATCTTGTCGGGGTGGGAAAAAAGGCCGCCCAAGCGCACGACTTCGACATCCATTTCATCCGGGGAGATGCCAGAAACACAGGTCTGGCCGGAGATGCGTTTCAGTTTGTCCTTGTCATGGGCAGCTCCTTCGGGTATTTTGTGAACGAGGCGGAAAACAAGGGTGTTCTGAATGAGGCGTATCGGATGCTCAGACCCGATGGAGCGGCCCTGCTGGATCTGCCTGACAGGGATTATGTGTTGGAAAATTTTAAGGCCGTGTCCCAGCATAAGGCCAATGAGGATATTGAAGTCCGTCGGACAAGGTCTCTGAAGGATGAGGTGCTTTACAGCCGGGAAACGGTCTTTTCCGAGAAAAACGGCCCTGTTCGGGATAAAACCTACTGTACCCGCCTTTACAGTCCGGAAGCGATTTCAGACCTGATTTATTCCGCAGGCTTTTCCGCTGCATCTTTCAGCAAGGATTTCATGTGCCGGGAATCAGAAGGCGAGGACTACGGGTTTATGACCAATCGGATGATTGTAAAAGCAGAAAAGGAGTGAAAAACGATTTCCGCAGGCTATGAGGAGTGCTGAAATGAAATTTTAGCACAGCACTCCTTTAGTTTGCTTATTTTCAGGAGACAACCCATGATTACCGAAGAAGTTTTCAAAAAAATGAGTTTTAAGGAGAAGCTGTCCAAGCTGTTTGAAGAAAATTCCATGACTGATCAGGAAAGGACAGAAAATAAATGGATGGATGCCTTGGACAGCCTGTATGAAGATATTACGAAAAACTGGTTTAAAGAATACATTGAAGAAGGCTACATAGTGCCTGACCGTTATTATGTGGAATCTGAGCAATATGAATATTATTCTGAAATTGTGACTTTGGAACTGATTATGCCCGGTGAGGTTTCCGTTGTTCTTGAGCCTACCGGAATAAATGTCCGAGATGCTTTTGGAAAAATAGACTTATACGTCAGAGGACATAAAGACGAAAAGATATCTCTTTTGCTTATTCAAGATGAAGGGAATGGTGAAAAGCTGCATTGGGAAGTGTGGAAAAGCAGAAAACAGAAAAAGGGTATTCCTTTTGATAAAAATGTCTTTGAAAAACTTATGAATGAATGGTTGGAGCGATGGGAGGATATGGAAAGAGATAGATAATGTCAGCAAAAGAAAAAACATTGAAAGAAATATTTGAATCCTATGAATCTTTGAAAGAAATTTGTGATGCTGGTAAGAAACGGATTAAAAGAGGAGATCACGATTTTGCTCAAAAATTAGGAATGAGTCCAAAAGCAATGAAGAAGGACAAAGATAAAGCCGTTAAGGTTTATTTTGACAAATTATATGAAAGGATTGAGGAACATTATGCTTTAGAACTCATCTCGACATTTGAAGGGCTTATGTTCGACCAATTTGGAGATACAGCCGGAGTGATTAAGGGGATTGTAAAATCGGGATATGAACGAATGCAAAAGAAAAATGAACATACCCCTTTATATCTTTCTGCAAGCTCATTCATCAAAACCAAGGAAGATATCCGGAGTCTGTCAGGTGCAAAAAATATTCTGGAAAAACAGATATCGGAAGAACTGCATGAAGAGCTTAAAGAAATTATTGCGTACAGGAATTGGCTCTCACACGGGAAAAACTATGGGAAAAGATCAGGTATAGAAGAACCCAAAGTAAAACTTCCAATTAAAGATATTTATGGCACATTAATGCGCATCATAGAAGGCTCTGACAGAACTTCCCTTTGATTTAAAAGTATCTCTCATAAGCTGTTACAGAGGTTTCAAAACTTCTCAAGTTTTTACGGATAAAAAACAAAGAAGAATCTGAAATTTTTGTCCAAGTATGAACAAAAATAAAATTTAAGGAGCTCGTTATGCGAAGAAAATTCAGTGTTGTTGCAGTTATTCTCAGTGTTTTAATTTTCTCATCCATGCCCGCTTTTGCTGTGGACGGCTATTTCTCCGTCGGCACAGGCATGGGGGGAAGCGCGGAGGAATATAACCTGACCATTGAGGCAGGTGCCATGGGCGTTGAAATCGGCGACAGGAAATATCTTATGGGTGGCGGAATGCCCCTTATTCCTCACGGATACGATAAAATTCCCTCGGATACTTATGATTATCCGGCTCCACATGGCAATTATACGACTCTGGGCGAAGAATATGACGGCACCGAACTGGGGCTGTTTGGCAAAACAGGTATCGAAACAATGTACCCGGGATTTTATTTCTCCGCACTCTTAGGATTCACAAGGGTCACTGAAATCCAAGTCTCTGAATCAAACACCACCGGCCGCCATTATGAACAGTCTTCAGAGAAAAATGTTCATTGGATGTATGGCATCGGGGCAACATATTTCAAAGAACTCCTCGACGATGATTGGCGATTCTGTTTTCAACTTGATCTGGATAACCGGCGAGGACTGACAGGAAGCGTCGGGTTTTATTGGTAAAAAAAGGATATAGGATGTAGGGTGGGTGCAGCGAAGCGGAACCCACCTTCCCGATGTGTTAGAACATCGAACATCAAACATCAAACATCAAACATCAAACATCGAACATCGAACAT
>JAOZLU010001054.1 GCA_029934695.1 Desulfobacterales bacterium
TAAGGTAAATAGTATAGCCTGACCTGATTGTCAAGCCAAAAATTTAAAAAAGTCAGATGGTATCTCATTACAGAGGCTTATCATCCTGATATTATTTTTGAAACCAGGCACTGAACGCTCTGCTTCAATTGGAAGCCTTTAAATATTTTATAGCTTTTTCGGGGCAAAAAAGAGCGTTATAGGAGCAAACAAAAGCAAATGGCAGGAGCGAACCGTCATTATATTGCCAGGACGGAAAAACATACTGATTGATTACGAAAAATTAGGAGAGCTGGCCGGTTCTGATTCTGGTGGGAGGCTTCAATGTCTATCCGGCTGAAGTGGAAAATGGGCTGGTCTCACATCCGTCCAGCCCCTTAAGTTTACCAATCCGGGGCCGGACGGGATTTGCAATCCCGTCCGCAACATTTTGCCCTGCCACCGGCATCGGAACGATCTGGACGGGATTGCAAATCCCGTCCGCAACATTTTGCCCTGCCACCGGCATCGGAACGATCTGGACGGGATTGCAAATCCCGTCCAGCCCCTTAAGTTTACACTTATCCAGCCCCTTAAGTTTACACTTATGGTTCTACAAAAATCGTCTGACAAAGAAAAATCTTGATATCTGGGAACGGATGGGGTACGGAAGGTGTCGGATTGCTGAAATAGCCCCGGAGTGGCGGCATATTTGCAGATTTTTTTAATGGTTCAGACATCAGGAATCAGGAATCAACAATGAATGACAGACTTACAATTGTCGGCATGGAAGCCATACTGGGCAGTGCCGGGGGACTGGATATTTTTGAACGGAATATTTATGATGGGATTCCAACATCCGGACAGGGGCAGGTTTCCGAACTCACGAGTCAGGATATTCTGAAAAAAACGATTGACGGAGCGATCAGAGACACCAAATCCGAGGTGAAGGCACAGACCCCGGCAGACACAGCCCTGATACTGATTGCCGATGAAAACTGTCAGGTTTGTGAGTATGGCTGCAAATTTTTCAGCAGAGAGAATACCCTGCCGAAAGCTTTTGAAAAGGCATTGGAAATACTGACTGAGGGCAAAGCAGATTCAATAATGATCGCAGTATCGGAGCAGGCATCTGAAACCGCTCATGCTGCCGGGATCATGCTGAAGCTTTTTGGAAATGCAGAAAATGACCGGAACCGCATTTATGCAGTCATTGATTCTCTGAACACAGATACATCAGGGAAGAACGACCCGGAAAAAATGTTCAAAGGCTCTTTTGAATCTGCATCTCCTCCTGAGTTTGACTATCTGGAAATTGCAGGGCTGTCTCCTGAAACTCTGATGAAAGACCATCTTGCAGAACTGACTGATAAGACAGACCATAAGCAGTCATCCTGTGCCCTGGGAACCATTGAGGGCATGTTTCATGGTATTTCAGAGAATATGGCTCTTATGACAGGCATAATAAAAACCGCCCTCTGCCTGTATCATCGGTATATTCCGGGAAATCCCCTC
>JAOZLU010001055.1 GCA_029934695.1 Desulfobacterales bacterium
ATGAAAATGATCTTGCAAACCGGCTCGGTCAGCTGAAGTCCCTGACAAGTGCGGAAAATGATCTGCAAAAATCTGCACAGCAGTATTTCGATGAATTCAGAATCAGAGCAGATTCTCCTTATGCTCTCATGCTTGTCGCAAACAACAGGGAAGAATTGCAGAAAGAAATCAGATTCATCTCAGAGGGAATATCCTCAGCCTTTGCAAAAAAATCCGAGCTGAAAACCCCGAGGGGCAGTTATTTCACAGCCAGCCCTCTTGGCAGAAAAGGAAAGGTTGTATTTGTCTATCCTGGTGTGGGCAGCGCATATCTTGGTCTTGCCCGGGACATTTTCCATATGTTCCCCGAAGTTTATGACCAGTTTTCCATGATTGTTTCTGACATGGGCAGAATCCTCAGGGAAAAAGAGCTTTATCCGAGAACCTGTCATGTCCCCACGGAAGACGAGCTGAAAAACCTGGAACGGGCCATGAGAAAAGATGTCATGGACATTTCCGAATGCGGCATAAGCTTTTCTGTGATTTATACCATGATAATGGCAGGATATTTCAACCTCCTTCCTGAAGCTGCAATAGGGTACAGCATGGGGGAAACCTCCATGATGGCATCACTTATGATATGGGAAAATCCGGAGCAGCTGAGCGGCAGACTCAGAGAGACCGAGGTGTTCAGCAAGGCTCTGCACGGAGAACTCACTGCTGTGAGAAGAGAATGGGGACTCCCCGGTCTGTCGGAAGGAGGCGAAAAATTTATCTGGGAATCCTACACCCTTCTTGCAGACAGGGAGGTTGTCAGAGAAGCGGCCGGACATGAGGACCGGGTGTATCTGACCCTGATAAACACTGACAATGAGGTGGTCATTGCCGGAGATCCCGACTCGTGTGTCAGAGTTGCTGAAAAGATCGGATGCAAATATTTCCCCTTGCGCCTCGACCTTGCCATCCACAGCAAACCGGCCTGGTCGGAATATGACAATATCGCTGATCTGTTCACTCTGCCCACAGAAAAGCCGTCAGGGATAAAATTTTACTCGTCCTCATGTTATATGGCTCTGCCCATACGCAGCAAAGCCGTTGCCAACAGCATTGCCAGGGCATTCTGCGATCCTGTGGATTTTCCCCGGCTTGTAAAAAAAGTTCATGATGACGGAGGGAGAATATTTGTTGAGGCAGGCCCGAGACAGACATGCTCGTTGTGGATTGATGAGATTCTGAAAGACCGGGAATTTGCAGCAGTTCCTTTGAATATAAAAGGCACAGGGGATCAGGTTTCCATTGTGAGGGCTTTGGCACAGCTTGTAAGCCACCGGGTGAATGTGGATATTGACAAGCTCTTTGGGGACTCCCGCACCTGCCCTCAGACAGATCCGGCCTGAACGTGCAGATTTAAGCTTTGTGCCCCGGGTTTAAACTTTGTGCCCCTTTGTGTCCTTTGTGGTTAAAAAGGTGCGACGCAGGGCTGATTTCAGGCCT
>JAOZLU010000488.1:0-1348 GCA_029934695.1 Desulfobacterales bacterium
ATCAAAGATGCGTCGGACGCGACAAAGCATCTGACGAGTTTTACCGCAACGGTGGAGATGCTGGTCAATAACGGTGATGCCCGCCTCATTTCAAGGCCGTTTCTCTCAACACTGAGCGGAAAGGAAGCGGAGATCAATATTACCACCAGCCAGTATGTCAAGGTTGAAGAGGACGGATCAACTACGACACAGTCAATAGAGGCAGGCGTGAGTCTGAAAATCACACCTACTGTCGGGCCGGATAACATGCTTAATATGGTGGTTTATGTGGAAGATTCGCAATTTTCCAGAGGAACTGTCGAGGATGTTCTGACCCAGGTGAACAAAAACAGCGCCAGCACGACAATGCATGTAAAAGACGGCCAGACCATAAGAATCGGCGGACTGATTCTGAATCGGGAGACGCAGACAAATTCGGGATTTCCATTTTTAAGGCATGTCCCTATTATAAATCTGCTCTTTGCAACACGTGGCAGCGAGATTGAAAAGAAAGAAGTGGCGATTTATATCACGCCGCATATCTGGAAGCCCAACATAATTTCTCCTATGATTGCGCCGGATGCCCTGACTATTGAAGAGGGCAAAAAAGGTGTGGGAGCTTTTATTGACAGAATAAAATAAGAATCGTGTCCCGGCTTTCCGGGAGATTCGTAACGAGTTCAGACAAAGGAAAGGAGGTGAGAAAATGAAAAAAGTGAGAAAAACAAAGAAAGAAAGGAAAAAGGATACCAGTGTGGCGTTTCAGCTAAATGTGAAGACCAGGGTAAAAGCGGGAGCAATGAGAAAGTAAAAATCAGTTAATCAGCAATTAAAAAGCCGGGTTTCTTCACCGATCATTTTTTGCCGGACGGGGTTACAAACCCCGTCCGGCAGGGGTGGGTTACAAACCCCGTCCGGCAAAGTGAGGATTAATTACTATGAAAATAAAAACCGGTTTGCAGTCCGGCAGTTTCGGCAAACGGCTGGCGTGTGTTGATTTCGACCATGTTCTGATGTCGCCGGCATCTCCCTGGCCCGGAGCGTCCGTGGCAACGGGCGACCCTGTTCCCGGAGCGAGGCAGTTTATGGAAGAGGTCACAAAGAATTATCGGGTTGGAATTTTTTCATCCAGAAATTTTGAACCCGGGGGAATCGCAGCCATGAAGGGATGGCTTCAAACAAACGGTTTCCCTGTGTCCGAGCTGGAATTTCCCACATCCAAATCCCCGTGTTTCGCCCTGATTGATGATCGGGCCATACCGTTTTCAGGCACGTTTCCGGCAATGGAAGAAATCGGACGTTTTCTGCAGTGGTAGTAAAACGATTTTGCAAAACATCCCGGACGGGGTTACAAACCCCGTCCGGCAGG
>JAOZLU010000488.1:1448-3469 GCA_029934695.1 Desulfobacterales bacterium
CCCGTCCGGCAGGGGTGGGTTACAAAGCCCGTCCGGCAACGCGTCAGCAAGCAGCCAAAGGACCTGTAGCCGCGGTCAGGAATGGTTATATATGTTATTTCTCAGCCACCTTCCCCCCTTCCAACCACAGATGCCGCCACTCCGCACTCTCCCACAGACCCTTTCGCACTGTCTCCTCAGATTCTAAAAGAGAACTGTATCGGGAATCCGGATTTTTAATCAGATTTTTCGGCGTGTCATTTTCCTCCAATCGCCCGCCTTCAATGACCAGAACCCGCTCAAATTTCATGGTCTCCCCGACATCATGGGAAATAAAGATCAGGGTCGCATTCTGCCAATGCTGACGCGCACGGTCCAGCAGTTCCCGGCGTTTCCCCCGGTCAAGTCCCCGGAACGGCTCATCCAGGATCACCAGCCGCACCCCGGGACGCAGCATTCCCCGGCCCAGCCGCACCCGCTGTCCCTCTCCCCCGGAAACCAGCCCGCCTCCCTCGCCAAGTTTTGTCTGCAGCCCCTTGGGAAGCCTTTCCAGCACACTGAACAGATCCGCATCTTCAATAGCCGAATTAACAGGCGAAGCATCGGAGTCATGAGTCCCATACCGGAGATTCTCAAACAAAGAGCGGTTCCAGAGCTGAACTTCCGGGTCAACCCAGGCTGTTTCCTTTCGCAAAGACTGAAGCAGCTCTCCTCTCAGCAATTCCCCGTCAATCAGGACCCGTCCGGCGGCAGGGCGATGCCACCCTAAGAACAACCCCACCAGACTTGACTTGCCGGCTCCGGATGAACCCACAACTGCAATATGCTCTCCGGGCTTTACGGAAAAACTGATGTTGCTCAGAATCGTCTGCCCGCCGGCATTGACACTGACATTATCCAGAGTAATGGCAACATTTCCGGGCTTTGCCGGTTTAAGTTCCGGTTTCTGCGATTTTGGATGAATCCCATCCTGCTCGTGGTCAGGAATTTCAGTCTCCTCAGAAGCACCAAGCGGTTCAAGCAGTCTGAGAAGCCGGTTGCGCTGCATGGGATATTCCTGTGCGAATCCTGCCAGAGCCTTTCCGAGAGCCGGAAGATTGAGTGTCCAGTAGAAAAGCAGCAAAACCCCGCTGGCCTCCCCGCCCTGAGATACATAGTTGAATAATATCCAAATTGAGAATGCAGCTCCGATCACGGCCTCAGTTGCCATAAGTATTGTATTTGTTTTTAAAAAGTCAATGCCCGTATGTGTCCATTCCACCAGAATGGCCTCGTGCTCACGCCGGACCGCCCGCTCCGCACAGTGGGTGCGGATAGGAATCAGTCCGAGCATGGCATCAAGATAAAAATGGCTCAGCGCGCCGACATGAGTGCGGATGCGGAGATCCTGCTCAATCAGAATCGGCTGGGCAGCAACGGACATGCCCACCGAAACAATTGTGGCCAGTATGGCAATCATAGCACTGGTGGGAACGAGAAAGATAATTCCCGCGGCCGTCAGCATAATCTGAAAACAGGTGCGGACAAAGCTGACCCCGAGGCTGGGCAGCGACCGGAGCCATCGGAGCTCATGGACGCGCTGAGTCATATCCGAAGTCAGACGGCTGTGAAAATACCGGTCGCTCAGACGCGGAATTTTTTCCAGAAAGGCAATTCTGAGACGGGTTTCAAGCCGCCGTCCCATGCGAAGTATAATGGTGAAAATGGGGATTTCAATGAGAAGAAGTCCGATAACAAAAATAAAAAGTCCGGCCATCGCGCCGATGCGCTGCCCTGTCAGGTCCAGGCTGCGGCCGATGTCCAGAAGTCCGCGGAACACCATGGCCTCAATGGTCACGCTGAAGACCGCAATCAGCAGAGCAACCATCAGAACTCCGGGAGTCAGAAGACCGTCCTCGCGTAAAAGCCGGAGAATCTCGATCTCCGGATGGCTGGGTTTTTCCTCAAGAGCTGCTGCCAGTTCAGGGGAAAGAGGTTCTGGTTCTTCAGATTCCTCAGATTCTTCAGATTCCTCAGATTCCTCAGATTCCTCAGATTCCTCA
>JAOZLU010000488.1:3569-5258 GCA_029934695.1 Desulfobacterales bacterium
TCAGATTCCTCAGATTCCTCAGATTCCTCAGATTCCTCAAACTCCTCGGCAGGAGGCGGTCCCTTACCGCGGTGTCCCAGCACACGCACCAGCACAGCGCCTTTTAAAAGAAGCATCCCCTCTTGGTCAGGCATTTCTTTCTCAGGAGGCTGCACCGACCAGAATGGCACAGGAATTATTTTGCTTCCCTCAGACGGATTCTGAGCAGCTTCTGCAAAAAATGATTCAAGCACGCGTTTTGTTTCCTGCCCGCGGTCCAGACCGTCGGCACGCACAATGGCATCAGACATGCGGATAGCCGCGTCAAGTGCGGCCAGGGAATACCACCCGGGATCGGCAAGAGCCTCATCCGTGAGCCGCAGGATATCAGGCTCATCAAGCCCCAGATCAAGCATACGGTGATGAAGCGGCTCACAAAATCCCTCAGTGCCTGCCCATTCCCGCCATACTCCGGCAGGAACAGGATGGGTATGAATATAAAGTTCGCTGAGGAACCGGCTGTTGGTCAGCCATCGCCGGCCTGTGCCCGGATCCATAATCTGAACAAAGCGGCCATGCAGACACCAGGCCACCACAAAATGGGTCAGTCCGTTTGGCAGGCGGGTGATAACAATAGCGGGCAGGGTCTGTGTTTCCGGCAGCAGGAGATGATCCGCGGGAACCATGACCTGTTCAGCTTCAAGGCCGAGCTGCACAGCCACATCCTCCATCACGTCAATTGAGGTTCCGTCAACATCTGTCTGACAGGCTTCACGGAGACGACCGTAGCTGACAGAAATGCCAAAACCTTCAAGAATACATTTGAGAGTGGCCGGGCCGCAGTCCATTGCCGAAGTCTGAACCACTTCGGGAACAAATAAACGACGCTTTGGCGGTGATTGCTTAAAAAACATTATCCTCCATTAAAATTTGAGATTTCCTTCTCATTCCAACCCGGTTTGGGAACGCACTTCAAATTTGAAATTTAAGAATTATTGCGGACTGACAGAAAGAGCCGGAGTGTCAGCAAACAATCCAGATGCACGCATCACCAGCACAGCCGGGGACACATAGTCTGTCTCAATTTTGACCTGACCGCTCAGACCATGCCTGATGCGAAGCGGAGAATCAGCATCAGTCAGCGTTAAAAGTTCGACCACTCCCTTTCCTTTGCCCTGCCGGGTGTTCACATTCTTGACTATTGCCAGGATCGGACCGGTCTTTTTTCCGATGTCACCGTCAAGATACAGCATTGCCCGCTGACCGGACCGGATGTTTCCCATCATTTTTGAAGAGAACTCTGCCACAACACGGTTTTGCCGTGTTTCCCGCGCTCTCCTTGAATCCTTCCGGGGAAATGCCGCCACAACTGTTTCATCTGCTTTGACATACGCTTTCCGGCTGATCTTATAAAGCGTGACTTTGGCCATGAAAAACCATGCAGACCATGCAGACAGCAATATCAGTGCGACAGTCATTCCAATCAGAGATGCTCTGAAACTGTCAGTTTTGAGTGAGCGCATGGTGCGCGAGAACGGACTTGCCATAAAAACCCCCTAAGATTATATCTGATTATAACGGATTTAGGGGAGCCTGTGAATATGCCCTGACAATCACAGAGAACCGCAGAGGAGGCACAGAGAACCACAGAGTTATATGGGCCTCTGTGGCTCTCTGTGGTTTTTAAGGGAATGCTTTTCTGATTCAGGG
>JAOZLU010000489.1 GCA_029934695.1 Desulfobacterales bacterium
CATCTACTTTGCCATATCTGTTTTCGCTTTTTCATAAATCTCGTTGGTGATCTTTGGAACCCATTTCTCATAGAGCGGCTTGGTTGCGTCTATGAAAGCCTTCCGTTCCTCGTCCGAGAGAAACGAAATCTTCATGCCTTTGCTCTCAAGAAATTTGACCGGTTCCGGAACCTTCATCGTGTGCCCGAACTCATTCTTGAGAATGTTGTGAGATATTTCTCCGTCCAGCCCGGATCTGCAAAGGGCTTTTTCAAATCTGCCTGCTTCCCGGGCCGCGCTTAGTATCGCATCCTGGATATCTTTGGGGAAGGCATCCCATTGTTTTTTATTCCAGTAAATGACCAGCGGGTCAACCAGATAATTCCAGATGCTGGCGAATTTGTGGTAATTATGAATCTGCACAGGAACGAGGATGCCCATTGGATTCTCCTGCCCATCCACAACACCCTGCTGAAAAGCGGTGATAGCGTCTCCCCAGTTCATGTTGACCGGATCAGCTCCCAGTTGCCTGAAAGTGTCAATGAAGATGGGGCTTCCCACCACCCGAATCCGCAACCCTTTCAAATCTGCCGGTTTTCGGATTTCCTTTTTGCTGTTGGTGACCTGCCTGAATCCGTTTTCTGCCCATGCAAGCCCTTTGAGCCCGACTTTTTCCATAGTCTGAAACAGGGCTTTTCCTGTTTCACCGTTTTCCAGCTTGTCGAGATTTTCAAAATTGTTAATAAAAAACGGAAGATGAAAGACATTCATTTCCGGGATGACTGCGGAGGTGTTGATTGTTGATTCCATTGCACAGTCAATCACCCCCATGGCAACCATCTGGGGGGATTTCATCTGCGCCCCTTTAAGCAAAATACTGCTGTAATAAGGCTTTACATTGATCTGTCCCCTGGTTTTTTCTTTCACCAGTTCGGCAAATTTTGTAGCACCCATTCCCCAGTAAAATGACGATCCGACATTGAGAGTGAGCTTATACTCTTTTTTGAATTTACCCGCCATTACAGGGGAAGCATATCCTGCAAAAGACAGAATCAGGATAAAAATCATTGCCGGAATGCCGGCATTCCGCATTTTCATAAAATTCCTCCTTTTTTTTACATCAGATTGTTGTTAAATTCGACAGTCATAAGTTTTCCAAACCTCCTGAAATTGACACAGTCAGTTTTTTGAATCAGCATTCAAATCTCAATAATCTCAGCAGTTTAAGGACGTACTTTCAACATTTATGTCGAATTGGAAAATAAAAATAAAAATAACTTACATTTTTTCAGATGATTTGGCAAGAAAAATTTTTCGACCTGTGTGATTAAATTGCATTATCTGCAGGGTGTCGGAACTCACCATTTTTTTTGCAGAACCCGCCATTTTTTGCGGATGTGGTGGGTAATCAACTGGATTTTCTTTTTTCTCTGTATTTTTTGCCTTCAAAAAATTCTATCAGTCCATACCATAACGCGACAAAGGCACCGCCTTCATCCAAGTTGCCGATAAAAGGCAGATTGTCCGGTATAAGCTCCACTAATCCGGATGTCGGGTTCAGGATGTATATGAATCCGACCATTGCAAAAAGATATACCAAAAAGGCCGGCACACCGCGGTCTGACAGCGGCGTTGTCAGAAAACCTTTATCCAGAGATTTTTCTTGTCGGTTATCCATTTTTTTTGTCCTTAAAATATACGATACGATAAAATTTGTGTAGTTTGGCAGTGAGCCGGGAGTGCCAAATCCCGTATGCATCAGGCGGGGATTGACGGAACATTGCGGATACCCCATCCGGCAGATCATGTATGAATAAAAACAGTTGGTTATGATCTTAGCTTGATGCTTATGGGTTGCAAACCCCGTCTGGCAGATCATGGATCACTCTGTTTTTGCACTCCAACCTGTTCTGCTCAGTCCAAATTCGGCATAAGCGTTCTGAGAACATCTTCCTTTCCCACAATTCCCACCAATCTTTCTTCATACTCTACAGGAATGGTGTGAAAATTCCTTTCCACCATGAGGGTCGCCACTGTTTCAAGAGGGGTGTCAGGTGAAACTGTGACAGGGTCCGGTGTCATAATATCGCTCACCTTTGTTGCGGCAACTCGCTGAACTTCTTGTTCAAACTGCTTCATGGAAGTCAGAGGAATAAATCCGTCCAGAAATGTGAAAAAAGAGGGGATAGGAAGCTCTTTTTGTTGAGCGATAAGATCACTTTGGCATACAATTCCCACTATTTCGCCCGTTTCATCCACTACAGGAACACCGTTTATATGTTTTTCCAAAAGGAGCTTTGCAACATGTATGATCTCTGCCTCCGACGAAACAGTAATCGGGTCTTTTGTCATAATATCTCTTATTTTTATCATGGCATCACCTTTAATAAATTATAATTGTTTTTTGAAAAAAAAAACAGGGCTGAATAAGATGTCCGGACATAAATGATGAGGAGGCTGTCCGAAAGGTAAGAACGTGGTTACGTTTTCTTTCATTATATTAACTCCCAGCTAATTGGTTATATTACAAATCTGATATTTGAAAACAACAGTTGAATCATATACTTACTTAACTAATACATAATGTCAAGCTTTTTCGGACTTATGTCATTTCGGCTGGAAAATCTGTTGTAACGCTCTGTAATATCTGATTATAACGGATGCGTGGGGAAAAAGGAGATGATCGCCTGCTTCCTCAATGAGCGGAATCAGGTCTGTTCTGTCAGCGTAAAAATAGCCCTGAGTGACAATTTTGTCAAAATCACATGATCCATACGGAAATTTCATGGTTGCCTCCTTATGTAAGTTTATGTGTTACTCTCGTGGGGATTGGCAAATCCCCCGCCCTGCGCCAAGGGGTTCGGATTTGCCAATCCGAACCGGGCAATTTTATGATGCCTGCGCTCCCTTGTTGCTCGCGGGGGATTGCCAAATCCCCCGCCTGTGAACAATTTGAAAAATTGTTTTACACTGCTCGCGGGGGATTGGCAAATCCCCCGCCCATTCAAGGCGGTTCGGGTTTGCCAACCCGAACCGAGCAACAGGGACCGAAGCGAGCGGTTTTATATGAATCTCCCGGGGGATTGGCAAATCCCCTGCCCTGAAAGGGCTGCATCAGACAGCCCGGGGTAATCACCCTGGGTTTGTATTGATGATTTATTCGGCAAGCTGCCGGAGGATATAAATCGCCTCTGCCAGCCCGATCCACCTGTCTGTCTGCATCAATCTCTATCATTAAGAATTAAGCCGATCCTCAACAAGAGTCTTCAGTTTTTGGAAATCCCCCGGCTGTTTCGCAAATTCCTTCCGCAACAGATTCTTTGCGACCTGACTGATTTTGTCTTTGCCTTGCAGAAGCCTGCCTTCCAAATCTTTTACTTTGAAACACTCGGAGTTGACAATCTGCAGGAATACTTTCTTTCCCTGGGTCATCTCCAACCATTTCCCCTTTCCGAATTCCAATTGTCCGGATCCGTTTGTCATGATGTTCAGAATGTCGTCAAAACGATGTTCGATATCATCTTTGTCAGTCGCGGCAGCAACATCGCTTTTGAAAATTTTGAATGCCTCAGCATTATGCAACCTGGCAAGTGCCTGGTCCCGGGTGCTGAACTCAGAAGCATTTGTGAATTTTTGAATCCAGTTCCTTTTCAGCTCTTCCCGAATTGAGACAATGACATGGTTTGCGGCATCCAGATAAAGACGTTGCTGACAGAAGCGTCTGATTTTATCCTCCAGCGCATCTCTGCTTACCACGAGGAAATCGGAATATGCCAGATAGTCAGGTTCAAGGAAATAGTTTTCGATTTCCCGATATCTCCAGACCAGCAGATTATGTGTTGCCGGATCAGGGAAGTTGTCCCAGCAACGACCGACAAAATCGTCATTGTGATGATAATCTCTGTCAATCAGGAAATAGTATGTCGGATGAAACGGATGCAGTGCCTCGGCAACACTTTTTACGCTGTAAGACGGACCCAGCGGTCTGATTCTTATCATCCTGTCGAAAAGCTCACCGATAATCTGCGGATTAAAAGAATCACCTCCGATTCCCTCAACAAACAGGACATGCCGGCCGCTCTGCCTGATGTCCTCCGGATAAATTCCTCTGACAACCTGAATCATGATCTGCCTCCGGTGGAATTCATAAGAAGAAATCTTTGGGCCTCATCCACGGAATCAAAGACATCTTCCGAATGAGTGGCTATAATATACTGGTTCTCCGGTGCTGTCTTGCTGATCTGTCTGACAAAATCCCGGTGCCATTCCGGATTCAGGTGCAGCTCCGGCTCGTCAATGAGTACCACACAATGCCTGTCTCTTGTCTGATGCCAGATCAGAAACAGGGTGGCGATGATCTCCTTCTGGCCCGAACTCAGTCCGTCAAACGTGAACGACGGGCCGCCGTCAGCAGGATGAATTCGGAAATCAACGGTATTGTCTGCCGAGGGACGAAGTTTCTGTATTGTTCCCCCGGCATAGCGTTCCACAAACTTGTTCAGTTTTGCAAGAACATCTTCTGACTGGTCATCACCCCACTCTTCAAAGAGATTTGCCTGACTCATCAGAGAATGAAGAATCCGCAGCTTGAAAGTACTCATCGGAAGGTCATAGCCCGGGTGATATCGCACACGATGTCGGATATTTTTCCTCCCCACCATCATGCCGAGTTCAGGGTTGCCCTCCTGCACTTTTCTGTAACTGTGGAAATAGAGAAAATACTCAGAAAGCAGGGGATTCGGGTTTATGCCTCCGACAGTGGATACAAAGTGTTCCACAACGTCTGTGTCATCCCGACCAGGAAGTTGTTGCACCTCCGGCATCTGTTCGGGTCTGTTCCCGATCTTCACCCTTCCTGATTTGTCAATCGCAATGTTCAGTACAATTGTCATGTCTCCCACGACAAGCTCTCCTTCTATCTCGGCAACAGAAGCGCCTGCGCGTATTATCATTTCCGGCATATCAACAGGCGGATAACCGGATCGGCCAAGTTCAAATATATGCTTTCGCCCGGTCAGTCCGATCAGAAGCAGCGCACAGCATTCAAGCACGGATGTCTTTCCCAGTCCGTTACGGCTTCCCATGACCACAACATCCGGATCGCCGGACATCCCCGGCCGGGGAAAAGACAGCTCAAGTTCGTCAATTCCCTTATAATCAGCGATTCGCAGCCGCCGTATTTTCACTTCATGCATTTTTTTCTTTGTCATTGGTATTCTCCTGTCCCAGTCACCGCCTGGCCGCAGCATACGAGGAACTTGTAGCACCGGCAGG
>JAOZLU010000490.1:0-1635 GCA_029934695.1 Desulfobacterales bacterium
GTTTGATGTTTGATGTTTGATGTTTGATGTTTGATTTGATGTTTGATGTTTGTCATTTTGCTAAAAATTCCCATCTCCCAGTTTTCCGCTGAGATACTCGACCTGCTTCCGCACAATAGCATCTTCTTTTAATCCTTTTTCCACCGCGGTGATGGAATGAATGACGGTGGCATGGTATCTGTTGAAGCTTTTCCCGATGAGCTGGAGGGGATGGTCTGTATATTTGCGCGCAAAGTATATGGCCATCTGCCTTGGCCAGACTATGGCTTTTTTGCGGGAACGTGAAACCATTTCCTTTGTGCTGATGTTATAATGTTTGCAGACCACTTCCTTAATGGTGTCTGTTGTAATGATCTTTCTGTGCTGAACAATATTTTTCACAACACTTTCAGCAAGGCTGAGGTCAATGGGTCTTCTCATGAGAGATGACTTTGCAGTTACCCCGATCAGGCCGCTTTCAAGCTGTCTCACGTTTTCCAGAAGCTCGCTCGCCAGATAATCAGTGATGCCTTTGGGTATTTTAAACCCGTTTTCCCTTGATTTTTTCTGTAATATTTTCACCCTTGTTTTGAAGTCCGGCGGCTCAATGCCGGAAATCAGGCCGCTTGAAATGCGGGATCTCAGCTGATCATTCATTTTCGGAATGTCTGCGGGTGAATAACAACTGGTAAAAATGATTTTCTTGTCCGCGTCAAACAGATGATCCAGAGCCAGGGCAAGTTCAACCTGGGTACGCTCCTTGCCGGTCAGAAAGTGGACATCTTCCAGGAGCAGCACATCACACTGCCTTCTGAATTTTTCTTTGAAATGATCTGTTGAATTGTTCCGAAATGACTGAATCATTTCATTCATAAAATCTTCAGCAGTGATATAATACACCCTGTCTGAAGGATATCTGGACATGATATGATGGCCGATAGCCTGGGAAAGATGGCTTTTTCCCATTCCGGTCTCTGACAGCAGAAACAGGGAACTCTGATTCGGGCCTTTCTGGTCGGCAAGAGAGCGGGCGGCTGAATAGGCAAAGTCATTGTTGCCGCCCACCACAAACCGGTCAAAGGTGAAATCTCTTCGTAAAAGGCGTCCCCGGGACTTCTGAGCATGAATATCAGGAAGGCTTAACTGAAGGGTTTCCGGTTCCGGTTTTCGTGACCTTCTTTTCTTTGGAATGTTTTTTTTCTCTGAGATATCAAGCAAAAAATCACATTTTTTCCCCGAAATTCTTGTCAGTTCAGATTCAATCAGCGATCCGTAGTGTGCCAGAATATATTTCTTGATAAAGAAATTGGGGCAGGAAAGCACAACTGCACTTTCCTTCTTTTCCTTAAATTCAACGGGTTCAATCCACATTTTATACTTGTGGACGGATATCCGTTTCTTAATCGTGCTTTTTGCCTGATCCCAAATATTTTTCATAAATTTTTCTTTTTTTACCGTAAAAAATCATCCGATAAACTGAAAAAAGCTCAGTTTTTTATCGAAGGCGCAAATTTTTTTCTTCTTTGCGGCTTTGTGTGATATTTTTTATGAACCCACACAAAGACACAGAGAAAAGCCAGAAAAGCATTGCATCACTTTGTGTTCTTTGCGGCTCTGTGTGAATTTTTTATGAACCCACACAAAGGCACAGAGAAC
>JAOZLU010000490.1:1735-5251 GCA_029934695.1 Desulfobacterales bacterium
GTTCTTTGCGGCTCTGTGTGAATTTTTTATGAACCCACACAAAGGCACAGAGAACACAGAGAAAAGCCAGAAAAGCCTTGCATCACTTTGTGTTCTTTGCGGCTCTGTGTGAATTTTTTATGAACCCACACAAAGGCACAGAGAACCTCTGGGGTCTGGTCCAAACAATGGGGATGTTATTCAGACACTGTTCCGAACACTATGAAATTCTGTTTAAGGCAGAAAAATATTTCAGTCAACTTGAATGAATACGATTTTACACTCATCTTCAGACGATTTGTTTTAAATATCCATTTATTTGATTTTATTGCCTTATATATCCTGATTTAATGCAAGTGACTCGAAATACACCCTATTTGGGAATAAAACCTTTTATCCAAATATTTTAAATGCATCCGTCATTATTATCAGGATTTGAATGAAAAACTTTTCTGGCAAAATCTCAGCATATCTCTGAAAATCTGATGTTTTCAAAAAAATATTGCCAGCCATAATGAATTATAATTCATAATTCACCATTGACAGCATCCGATCAATTGCCAGTTGCAAATACTGAATGGTAAGTGTAAAGAAGAAACCTGAAGTGCAAAAATTGTTTTTTGCACCAATTTCAGACAGAGCAGTCAATCCAGCAATTCAGACAGACAACGAACAGCAGATGACCAATAACAAAATCATTGTACGCGGTGCAAGGCAGCATAATTTAAAAAATGTTGATGTTGAACTGCCCCGGAACAAACTTGTGGTGATCACCGGACTGTCCGGGTCCGGCAAATCTTCCCTTGCTTTTGACACGCTTTATGCAGAAGGGCAGCGCAGATATGTGGAATCCCTTTCCACTTATGCGCGTCAGTTTTTGGAGCGTATGGACAAACCGGATGTGGATATGATCAAGGGCCTGTCTCCTGCCATTGCCATTGAGCAGAAGGCAGCCAGTCACAACCCCCGGTCAACCGTCGGAACTGTCACGGAAATTTATGATTACCTGCGCCTCCTTTTTGCCCGGATCGGCATCCCCCACTGTTATCAGTGCGGGCAGCCCATTACATCCCAAACGCTGGATCAGATTATGGATCAGGTCATGTCCCTGCAGGAAAAGACAAAGATTGTGATTTTGTCCCCTCTTGTCACCGGCCAGAAAGGAACTCATGAAAAGCTCTTCAAAAAACTGAAAAAAGAAGGGTTTGCCCGGGTTCAGGTGGACGGGGAGACCCTGGAAATTGAAGCTGTCCCCAAACTGAACAAAAACAAAAAACATAATATTGACGTGGTCGTGGATCGTCTGATGATCAAAGAAGGTATGGAAAACCGGCTTGCAGATTCTTTGGAACTGGCCCTGTCCCAGTCAGACGGCCTTGTCTTGCTGGATGTCATCGGCAAAACCCCGATCCTTTTCAGTGAAAAATCAGCATGCATTCAGTGCGGTGTCAGCTATCCGGAATTCACACCCGCGAGATTTTCATTCAATTCCCCACAGGGGGCATGTCCCAACTGTGACGGTCTGGGATCAGCCACCGAGTTTGATCCGGATCTGATTGTCCCGGATACTGAGCTTTCCCTGAGAAACGGGGCTGTGGCACCGTGGATCAACAGGAACTCCTCCTATTTTTCCGAGTTTCTGGATTCGCTGACCTCGCATTATGGCGTTGATATCCATACCCCTTACAAGGACCTTCCGAACCGTTTTAAAAATGCCCTGCTTTACGGAACAGGAACTGAGGAAATCACCTTTTATTTTGAACGGAACGACCGACGATTCACCTATAAAAAACCCTTTGAAGGGATTATTCCCGGGTTTGAACGGCGGTATGTGGAAACGGGTTCACACCATTCCAGAGACGACCTTCACCACTATATGAATTTTCGGGCGTGTCCGGAATGTGACGGGGCAAAATTAAACAAGGAAGCCCGGTCTGTGACAGTGGGGGGATTTTCCATATCTCAGGTGACCGCACTTTCGGTGACAGGCACCAATACATTTTTTGACGAACTGAAATTGGAGGCAAAGCAGGAAATCATTGCCAGAAGAATTCTGAAAGAAATAGTTGAACGGCTGAGTTTCCTTGAGAATGTGGGGCTTTCCTATCTGACCCTTGACCGGGCCGCGCACACCCTTTCCGGGGGGGAAAGTCAGCGTATCCGCCTTGCCACACAGATCGGATCAAAACTGACCGGTGTTCTGTATGTTCTGGATGAGCCGAGCATCGGACTGCACCAGAGAGACAACCAGCGTCTCCTTTCAACTCTTTCACAGATGCGTGATCTCGGCAACACAGTGCTGGTTGTGGAGCATGATGAAGAGACCATCTGCTCTGCCGATTATGTGGTGGATATGGGACCCAAAGCCGGGATACATGGCGGGGAAGTGGTGTTTGCAGGAACACCGAATGCCCTGCTGAAAAGCAGAAAATCGCTTACCGGCCAGTATTTCTCAGGGCGAAAACGGATTGAGGTTCCAACACAGCGGCGTCCCGGAAATGGGAAGAAACTCGTCATAAAGGGCGCGTCGGCAAACAATCTCAAGCATATTGAAGCGGAATTCCCCATGGGCTGTTTTATCTGTGTGACCGGGGTGTCCGGTTCAGGAAAATCTTCCCTTGTTCTGGAAACCCTGTACCGTATCCTTGCGCGACAGTTTTATCGTGCCCGCACAGCCCCGGGCGTTCACAGCGGCGTGTCCGGGATTGAACATGCGGACAAGGTGGTGCATATCGATCAGTCGCCCATCGGGAGAACGCCCCGGTCCAATCCCGGAACTTATACCAATATATTCACTCATATCCGGGAGCTGTTTTCCAAAACCCGGGATTCCCGTGTGCGGGGCTATAAACCGGGCCGCTTCAGTTTCAATGTCAAAGGCGGCCGATGCGAGGCATGCAAAGGGGACGGCATCATCAAAATTGAGATGCACTTTCTCCCGGATGTCTATGTGGCCTGTGATGTGTGCAGTGGCAAACGATACAACCGGGAAACCCTTGATATCCGGTACAAGGGGAAAAATATCGCGGATGTTCTGGACATGACCGTGAATCAGTCCCTGGCGTTTTTTGAAAATATCGGAAGCATCCGGTCAAAGTTGCAAACTCTGGCTGATGTGGGCCTGGGATATATCCATATCGGGCAGCCGGCCACCACCCTGTCCGGCGGTGAGGCCCAGCGGATCAAGCTGGCAAGGGAACTGAGCAAAAAAGCAACAGGCAAAACCGTCTATATCCTTGATGAGCCGACCACCGGCCTTCACATTGATGACATTCAGAAGCTTCTGAATGTGCTGAACCGGCTTGCGGATATGGGTAACACCGTAATCGTGATCGAACATAATATGGACGTGATCAAATCCGCAGACCATATTATTGATCTCGGACCCGAAGGCGGCGATGAAGGTGGATACATTGTGGGATGCGGCACCCCGGAAGAAATCGCCAGGATCAGGAAATCCTGCACAGGCCAGTTCCTGAAGAAGATGCTGGATGTTTGATGCTGGATGTTTGATGTTTGATGTTCGATGTTTGATGT
>JAOZLU010000491.1:0-1737 GCA_029934695.1 Desulfobacterales bacterium
TTTGCAAAGGGTATTAAAATTTTTTATGGCATTTTTTTTCATACTTTCAGGGAGCGGAGCCGCTTATGCAGCTCCGGAGGTTTCTTTCACCAATGAATCAACTTCCCTGACCACCGGAGAGAAGGGGACATGGACAGTGACGATCACCAATCCTGATTCAGCCGATGTCACCGGGGCAACGCTTACTGTCACTCTGCCTACAGATACGAACCTGAGCCTGCCGGAATTCAGCATCACAGATAACGGGGGCGGATCAGAAGCAACTGGTCCTCATACTCTGACATGGACGGGAATTGACATTCCGGGGAACGGTGGTTCAGTCACCCACACTTATGAAGCTTACCCCAAATGTATTGCAGGTACCGGCAGACAGATGTTTGCCGATGTGAAGAAAGGAGGTTCATCCCTTCTGTCGAAGCCAAAAAATTCAAGCCAGATTGTGGTCGGAAGACCTATTGTTACAACAACCCTTTTGGACACAGACGGCAATTCGGTCACAGAAGGCCATAAGGGGCAAACCGTCAACTGGGTTCTGACCATTGACAACACAAAAGGGGATGGTGAAGTACTCTACGGTGCTGACATTGAATTTGAACTGGGAGCTGACTTTACATTTGATTCCATTGGCAGTACCTCCGGCCATACCACCCCGACCTCCCTCACGCCAGGCTCTTTGGTGTCCTGGAACAGCGATCCCATATCTGCCGGAGGCACAGCCTCTTATCAGATTCAGGCACAGATTTCGGGCTGTGACCGGGCAGAACTGGTCAATGAAGTTTCTGTGAATTGGACAGATGATGGCAGCGCCGACTGCATCTCTGAAGACAGAACAGGGACGACATCGGTTGCTCTGGAAATCAGAGAGCCGGATGTCGCCATCACCATAAGTGACCCCAACCCCAACCCCATAGATTACTGCAACGGTTCCGCAGTTGATGTGAAGATTCAAAACACAGGCACTGGCCCGGCTGAAAACTTCACACTGGAAATACCTGACTGGCCTGCTCCGAATTGGGAAGTGAGCAATATTTCAGATGCGGGAGTGACTTATGATTCCGGTACCAAAACTTTTTCTGTCCCAGATGTTGCCAGCGGTGCAACGCTGCCTTTCACCTTTGATGTCCAATCAACCTCCTGCTCACCAGTGACAAGTGCCACGCTCTTCTTCAAACCTGAATACACCAATGAGTGCGGAAGCCTGGTCCCCGAGGAAAATTTTGGCACGGTTTACTATACGCCGATACTTGAGCCTCTGACGTGGGAAATGGCCCCGAGAGCCGGATCATCCCCTCCGTCATCGCCACCTGTCCCCACCTTTACCGTTGATAAGACAGTGGATAAAGAAACAGCTTTGCTGGGAGAGACCCTGAATTACACGATCACGGTGACTTATGATGGGCCTGCGCCGCCTGCCGGGGGCTATACGGTGGATATTAAAGATACTTATGGATCAGGACTTACCTTCAGCAGCGCTGATGGCACTTATACGCAAGATGATCCCAACCGTACCATCACATGGTCGGATGTCGCCTTTACTGCGTCTGGCCAGTCTGTCACATACAACATGGCTTTAAACGCTCCTCCTGTCACTGACCCATGTGCGGCATATCAGAGCTATTGCAACAAAGTCGAGGTTCTTAATTGCAGGCCTGATGAGTTTGCAGATTGCCGGACGTGCTCAGAGCCTGTTGTTCTTGGCGATAAAGAAGTATGCACCTATTTTCCCGACACCAACAC
>JAOZLU010000491.1:1837-5246 GCA_029934695.1 Desulfobacterales bacterium
CATACCCCGTTCATGGTTCTCGACGGCAACCCCACCCTCCACCTGGTACCCCAGAAAATTTACGCGGTCACACCCTATCCAAAAGTGACAATATATGTTGTGAACGGCGGATCCGGTTCACTTTATCACGCCGACCTCACCATTAAACTGGACGAACACCTTGAATATACTTCTCATGAGCCTGACGGTACCGCACCTGACGACGGTATCCCTCCCGACTCAGAGGATGCAGACCCTGGCGATCAGACATTCACCTTCAGCTATGATGATATCCCTCCCGGAGAGCAGCGAATTATCGAAATCGGAAGTAAGCTCACAGGCTGTGATAATCTTACCATAGATGCGGAACTTGTCTGGTGCGACAACAACACAACCTGCGACCCTCTCGTGGAAAAATCAAGCATTGTTGTTCTGTCACAGTCAGAGATGATCGTTACCGAGCATATCGGAGAAAACTTGGATTATTGCGGCGATCCTGCCACATTTAAGCTCGGTGCAATCAACTCCGGCAAGACCGATGTTTATAATACCCGGCTTGTGGAACTTCTGCCCGAAGGAATAACTTATGTCTCAACAGACACTGTGTCACATACTGGCGGTTATGCTGCTTCACTGACAGGTGATCCCATTATAGACGATACAGTGTATGTCGGAGGGCGACAGCAAATCACCTGGGATTTTTCCGATGTGCTGCCCGTGGACGGCCCCATCACCCTAAACGAAGCCATGAAAGAGGGGAGCAGCCTCCAAGTATCATTTGATGTTAAGATTGCAGACTGCGCTAATGCCAAAAAATACGATATTGCCCCAAATCAGCAGGCATCAGCCACTGCCGCTTTCACTTATCCCTGTGATCTCAACAGCGAAGACGTCAGGGGGGCTTCGGCCGCCAGGACTCTGGTCACCCAACTGGCTGAACCTCATGTGACTGTTGCAAAACAGGCGCAGAACATCACGAAAAATACAGGCTGGACAACCACAGAGGTAAGTGGTGACAAAGATGATATCATAGAGTGGGAAGTCACTTATACCAGTGACGGTGATATTACAGCCAAGAATGTGCTGATCCAGGAAATCCTGCCCTCAAATGTCAGCCGGCTGCCAGACACAGATACTAACTATCTCTTTAATGCGGTGTGTTCTCCTTGTACAGAAGATGACTACTTTGGTTCTGGGTGCGATATTGGGAATATGGCCATAAACGAATCCTGCACCGTGACTTTCCGGACCAAGGTGAAAGACTGCCTAAGCTCTCCCCCCGAAAGCAAATCCTCAGCCATTTACGGCTGTTGCAACGATGAGGGGCTCAGGGATAGCCAAGAGGATATTATGACCCTGAGCACCAGTCCGGATTTCACAAGCGGCGACGTGCTTCTCGGGCACGACGTATGGACCACCTGTGGCGGAAAAGTGATCATCACCCTGAATAATAACAGCAGCACCACCGCTGATTTTCTTGAGGTGACGCAGACCCTTCGGGATGGGTACATTTATGATACTTCTTTCGCCTGCACCATTGCCAGCGACCAGACCCGTGGCAATCTGGTATGCGATCCCGACGTGACAGACCCCTCAAAGCCCAAGTGGTCATCCATCAGCACAGTTCCTGACGACAACAAAGTCTTTGCCAATGAAACCATTATAATCACATTCTGGGCAAAGATGAAGGACAAAGCTGCTTACCCTGCTGACAACTATTGTGACACGGAATCGTCCAATGACGAAACCGATATGGATGTCCCCGTTCCGAATGACAATAATTCCATTGAATTCAAATATAAGGATTCGTGCGAGAATGAGTATTCAGTCAGCAAAGATGATCCGATAGACCCGACCCAGCCGGATATTGATATCGTTGTTGATCCCACAGCTCCGGCTGAGAATGTCGGCGATATTGCCAAATGGACCATCACCCTGACAAACGAAGGAGATGCCCCGGCTTACAACCTCACCCTCACAGATAAGATCGGCATCGGATTCGACAAGGTCTCGGACGGCCGAGACGGCTCATGGGGAGCAGCGGGTACCCGAACCCATACCTGGACCATTCCAGGACCCATCGCCGCAGGCGGGACTTGGGAGGTCAATATTGAGGCTGAGATGGTCGCCACAAATTCCCTCACTAATCATGCCACACTTGACGGTATGTGCGAAGATCAGAACGGAGACGATATTTGTACCTACAGCCATGACGAGGGAGATGCCTACGCAGGCTTTCAGATTGACAAAAGCGTGGATAAGTCTCAGGCCAATGTGGGCGAGGTGCTGGCGTATAATATCGTCACCAAATTCACCAATACCGGAAGCGTTGACGGTTATGAAAATGTTACGATTACAGACACCCTGCCCGATAATACAACATTTATTTCGGCTGAACAGAACGGAGGAGATTTCGCTGCTGCTCCCGTTCAGGTGGGTCAGGCTTTAACTTGGAATCTGACATCAGAACCTCTTCCGTCCGAGTTCACAGGGCCGAAAGAATTCAACTATAATATAACGGTAAAAATAGACAATGCAATGGGGAACCAGCAGGGCGTTGATCTTAATAATAATGTTGCCGCTGACTTCCAAATAGGAACTGTCACTTACCATAGAGAAGCAACGCCGGTCACGACAACAATTACCGAAGCCAAACTGGAGATGACCAAATCTGTCCTCTCCGGCGGCACCGGAGCAGAGGCAGGTGCCACCGTCCGATGGGAAATCAAAGCAGAAAACGATGGAGACGGCACAGCATACCAGGTGGAACTCACCGAAGTCCTTCCAGATGGACTGTATCAGATCAGCAACATAAACCTCAGCACTGCCGGCGATATTTATCTCAACAACACAACAACGGCGGTGGCAGCATCTCATGCACACGTTGCCACCACAACCAACACCAATGACACCCTGAATCTGGATACAATTCAGATCGCTCCCGGTGCGACCCTGACCATCAGTTTTGACACAGTGCTGATGAATACAGTGACATCCGGCCAGGAGCTGAACAACACTGCCCGCGTCAGTTACACCAGCCTCGTGAACGGCGGACGGGATAACAGCACAAATCCGGGCAGCATGGATGATGATCAGAATGATGACCCGGGCACAGGAACCGATCTCAACAACTATGAGGAGGCCGATAGTGAGTCCGTCACCGTGACAGCCAGCACAGGTTCCATCGGCGATTTTGTCTGGAACGACGTGAACGGCAACGGCTTACAGGACGACGGGGCCACAGGCATCGAGAATGTCACAGTCACCCTGTACTTAGACACCAACAATAACGGCGTGATTGACGCGGGCGACCCTGAGCTCAGATCAGATACAACAGATGCCAACGGCGCTTATAACTTCCCCGCCCTCTTCCCGGGCAATTACCTCGTGGATGTGGATGAAAGCACAGTCCTCACTGCACTGCCGGGAG
>JAOZLU010001056.1 GCA_029934695.1 Desulfobacterales bacterium
TATCGGGAATTACTGATTTGAACAGGAACCAAAAATGCCTGAAAGAGAACTCTATCTGTATGTAACCACGCCGGTGGACGAAGGCGTGAGAAAATTCCATCTCGCTGAGATTGACGGCGAGGAGGGGATTTCTGAAATATTTCATTACAGCCTCAGATTGCGGTCCGAGGACGGAAATGTCGATTTCAAAAAGCTTGTGGGGCAGAAGGTCACGGTTACGATTATCCAGCATAACGGAACCGAGCGCCATATTAACGGCGTGGTGACCCGCTTCATGCAGGGCGATTTTGACGGGAAGATGACCACCTATCATGCGGAGATCCGTCCGTGGCTCTGGGAACTGATGCTCACAGCAAACAGCAAGATTTTTCAGAATCTGAGTGTGTTGGATATTGTCAGCGCGGTGTTTTCAGATATGGGGTTCACGGATTTTTCTGTCAGAACCATCATGACTTACAAACCGAGGGAATACTGCGTTCAGTATCAGGAGACCGCTTTCGCCTTTGTCAGCCGGCTCATGGAGGATGAGGGGATTTTTTATTTTTTTGAGCATGAGGACGGGAAGCACACACTGGTCATAGCGGATGACATGGACGCACATCAGTCCTGTCCGGGTCTGGCTTATGCACGGATGCGGTATGCGTCCATAGGGGATAAGACCGACGACAATTTCATCACCCGCTGCACTCTTGAGCAGCAGATGATCCCCACCAAATACGCGGTGGATGATTATAATTTTGAAACCCCGGAGAGCGACCTGCTGACCAGCGTGGACGGGAAGGAAAAGGGGAATTTCCGGGTGTATGAGTATCCGGGGAAGTTTGCCAATTCAGGTGAGGGGGAGACCATTTCGGACAAGCGGATTGAGATGTGTGAGCTGCCCCAGAAGCTTCTGAAGGGTCAGGGGTTCTGCCGGGCGTTTATCGCGGGATACAAATTTGAGTTGCAGGAGCATGAGCGGGGTGATGTGAATGATACTTATGTGCTGGGCCGCGTCTCCATCCGAGCAGATCAGGACGGGTATGAAAATGAATTTGAGGCTTTTCCTGCAAAAGTGCCATTCCGCCCGCCACGGACAGCCACAAAACCGAGGATTCCCGGAACTCAGACTGCTGTTGTGGTGGGCAAAAAGGGGGAGGAGATATGGCCGGATGAGTACGGCCGGGTCAAGGTGCAGTTTCACTGGGACCAGGAGGGGAAGAAGGATGAGAACAGTTCCTGCTGGGTGCGGGTGACGCAGATGTGGGCGGGGAAGAACTGGGGGACGCTTTTTATTCCCCGTATCGGTGCGGAGGTGATTGTCAGCTTTCTGGAGGGTGATCCGGATCGGCCGATTATTACGGGGACGGTTTATAATGCTTCGCAGGTTGTGCCATACAGTCTGCCAGGGGAGAAGACGAAGAGTACGATGAAGACGAATTCTTCTCTCGGCGGGGGTGGGTTTAATGAGTTTCGGTTTGAGGATAA
>JAOZLU010000492.1 GCA_029934695.1 Desulfobacterales bacterium
CTACAACCCGGGATTTTCTTATGTGCGTATGTCATCGGCGGAGCCTGCGAACGAGAATTTTCGACCTCAACAGTAAATTGCTCCGAACAGGTTTCTTATTTTTTCAGATTCCCGCAGAACATTCAGTGCGATTTCAGCATGATCTTTTGTATAGCCGTTTCCGATGAGCATTTCAACATCTTTTCCCACGCCTTCCGCGCCCAGGGCCGCTTTTGTGAAAGACGTGGCCATGCTGAAGAAATAAATTCTCCCTCTGTCACGGCACATGAGAATAGACCCCAGCTCCGTGTTTGGGACATTCACGCAGTTTATCACCAGATCAGCGAGTCTTCCATTTGTGATTTCCGAGATTTTTTCATAACACGCCATCGCATCCTGAGCATCGAGGCTGACAACATGATCGCACAGACCTAATGATCTGATATTCTCAAGGCTTTTTTCCGAATATTCCACGCCGATCACTTTGCCGGTGATGCCTGCTCTTTTTTTGGCTTCATACGCGCAAAGGATGCCGGATTTGCCGCCTGCTCCGAGGATTACGACTGTGTCGCACGGCCTGACGAGCTTGGCGGTCTGAGCCGGCGCGCCGCATACGTCCAGCACAGCAAGGGCCAGGGGCGCGGAAAAATCATCCGGGAGTTTTGCATAGATGCCGTTTTCAAAAAGGACTGCCTTTCCGCTTATTTTCACTTGATCAATATCCGGCTTGATCCCTGTGATTTCATAAATTTTCAGCGGCGTAAGCGAAAGAGACACAAGCGTGACGATTTCATCGCCGATTTTCAGGTCACGCGTATCTCTTATTTTCTCGCCCATAGCTTCAATTTTGCCGATGAGCATCCCGCCTGAACCGGTCACCGGATTGTGCATTTTCCCGCGTGAATTGACGATTCCGAGAATAATTTCCCTGATTTTCGCCTCATCCCCGCCGGCTTGTTCTTCAATTTGCGTAAAGCTTGCCGAATCAATATTCAGAAATTCCACATCAATGAGGATTTCATTGTCCCACAGCACGTCAACATCGTTATTCACCTTTTCCGCGGGCTGGGGCAACACGCCTTGGGGTTCAATGACGCGGTGGCTTCCAAAAGGATTTCCATTTTGTATATATTTTATGGTCATATTCAATATCTCGACGGTGAAACGTAGAAAAGTAGAAAGTTAAAAGTAAAAAAGCAGAAACCCGGCTTCAGTTCTGAGCGGATGATGCAGTCCTCCTCCGATGACGCGGTGCTGGAAGAGAAGCCGGGTTTCTTTAACTTAATGTTATTCTGCTGTGGCTTCCTGGAAATCCTCAGCATTTGGCACTGGCTTTCCGACAAAATAGACCAGTGCGATTGTGGCCGCGATGCCCAGTGGAAGCACAATGATCACGGGCAGCCCCAGTCCCACCGGAATATATCCGAAGAAAATCGCCACGGCAGCCACGGAGATGGCATAAACCATCTGGGTTTTGGTGTGGTCAATGTGATCGCATGCAGACCCCATTGAGGAGAGGATTGTGGTATCGGAAATGGGAGAGCAGTGATCCCCGAAGATGGCCCCGGTCAGCACCGCACCGACGCTGATGAGAATGTATCCCTGGTTCGGATCAATCGCATACGCCAGGGGAATAGCCATGGGCATGAGAATCCCCATGGTCCCGTAAGATGTCCCGGTGGCAAAGGAGATGACAGACCCGAGAATAAAAATGATGGACGGCAGGAGAAAACGGGGAATTTTATCTGAAAGCACGGCAGCCAGATATTTGGCTGTGCCCAGTTCCTTCATGACACCGCTCAGGGACCACGCCAGAAGCAGGATAACGCCGGTGATAATCAGGGATTTCACGCCTTGCAGCCAGTAATGGACGGCTTTTTCCCAAGTAAAAATTTTCTGGGCAACGCCCATGACCATTGCGACGATGCCGGCGAACAGGGCGGCCTGAAACAGAACAATGCTCGCATCTGCCGCACCGAATGTCTCTCTGATGGCGGTGAAAGACATGGGAGAATCTTTCAGAAGCAGAATCGTCTCCTGATTATCTCCGCCCATGATGCCGAAATATCCGTTAAAATAAAATCCGAAAAGCGCGCCGAAAATAAGGGTGCCAATGGGAATTATTGCGTTCCAGACACTCAGCCTGATTCCCTGGTCCGGCTCCAGTCCGTGGGTTTCTTCGGAAATCATGGGTTTTGCGCCGTCTGCCAAAACTTTGCCGGTTTTTCTGGCTCTCACCTCTGCTTTATACATGGGTCCGAATTCTCTCAGGAAGATTGCCGAGGCAACAATGAAGATGAGAATGAAAATATTATAGAACCGGTAGGGAATGGTGCTGACAAAAACGCCGTAGGCATTGACCTGCATGTTGATGATTTCGTACCCGTCTTTGATCAGTCCCATTTCATAGCCTACCCACGTCGAGATAAGGGCAATCCCTGCAATCGGGGCCGCGGTCGAGTCAACCACAAATGCCAGTTTTTCTCTGGATATCCGCATCCGGTCTGTGACCGGGCGCATGATGGGACCGACGGTCAGGGAATTGGCGTAATCGTCAAAAAAGATGATCAGCCCGAGAAACCAGGTCACAAGCTGAGAACTGGCCGGTGTCTTGGCTTTTTTCGCAAGGGCTTCGGCAATGGCCCGGGTGCCGCCCATTTTGTTGACCAGGGCGATCAGCGCGCCGATGGCCAGACATTGCAGAATAATTCCGGCATTCCATGGGTCTGCCAGAGATGAAAGAATTTTGTGAGTCACGCCGATAAATCCGTTCGCGAAAGCGCTTATCACATTAAATCCCTTCAGCTCAAGCAGAAAGGTCCCTGAGAATACCCCGAGGAAAAGGGAAAGAATCACGTTTTTGGTGATGAAGGCCAGCATAATTGCCAGCAACGGGGGAATCAGAGTAAAAAAACCGTATTTGTCAGCATTGGCTGCCGCGAGTTCGGGATCCGCGGCAAGTCCCTCGGATGCTGTCAGAAGAAACACGCCCGCCATGATCAGCAGGCCAAGGTGTTCCGAGCAAAATTGTTTCATCCATGTTACTGTCTGTCTAAAAAAATTTTTCTCTCCTCTCATAATGTCCTTTCCTTTGTGAAATTTTTTCCCTTATACTGCGTTATCATACATACGCATCCATTCGTAAATGGTTGCTTTCTTCAGCCGTTATGATACTTGCATTACATGTCCATAGTTCTCCCTTCTTTTTTTGACGGTTACTGTTTTTATATCCAATTTACGAAGCCTCTTCATGGTTTTGATTGTCTTTTCCGGCGATCCCCCAGAAAAAGAGTTTGATATATTTGTTTGCGATTTCATTGATTCTGAGGGAACCGTTCGGGTCAAACCAGTATGAAACGCCGGTCAACATCTGTAAAAGTGCCTTGGACACCAGCTTCACGTCATCAATCTTCATTTTTTCTGCCCGGATTCCGTCTTTTATAATCTGAATATAGATATGTTCATATTTGTTTCTCAGGACGACGATCTTTTTATAGTTGTCAGGTGTCAGGCTACGCAGTTCCGCGTCTGTGACGTAGGTTTCATTGACATTTGAGGTGTGATATTCAATATGGAACCGGATCGCTTTCCGGAGTTGTTCAAAGGGCTCTGGTTCACTTCCGATGAGTTCCCCGATTTTACTGATCAGGATGGTCATGGTATATTCCATGATCTGATAGAGGATTTCCTGCTTGGAAGAAAAATGGTGATAGATGCTTCCACCCTGAATCCCGGAGCTTTTTGCCAGTTCTCTGAGGTTGGTTCCGCTGTAGCCTTTTTCACGGAACAGTCTGGCAGCTTCCCTGAGAATAATTGTTTTGCGTGATGACACTTTGGGGTTGTTCATTTGCATCCTCCGACAAGGGTTGTTTTTACCAGACTGACCTAATGTTTGTTACATTTATATTCTGATCTTAAAGTATTGTCAAACTTTTTTTGAATAAAACTTTTTGATTAATAATAACAAATTATTACAGATACACAATTTGCTCCTGCTCGCCAAAACAACATCGGCTGACCTTGCTATCACCTTTTTCAGAAAACGGTCTGACCTGTTTTCTGAAGTGTTACCTTATTTATAAGGAGATAAAGCATCAACCTAATGTTTGTCAGGTTGCCCTTCGACAAGCTCAGGGACCCTGCCTCTTCGACAAACTCAGGGACCCTGCCGAAGGGTGCGGTTCCTGCCGAAGGGTGCGGTTCCTGAGCCTGCCGAAGGGCCTTTTCAAAAATCATCCTTTTTTTGCCCAAAAATCATCTTTTGGACGATTTACAAAAGAAAAAATGTCATATAGAAGATATGCTTGATTTCAGACAATTGTTTGCCTTACTCTGACCCCCATGGGATTGGTGCTGCCCATCGAAGTGAAATATCAGGACGAACCCTATTTTCTCAATTATGCCCGGATTGTTCGCACCAAGGCCGGATCATTATCCGGTTTTTCCCGTATTTCGTTTGCAGGCATAAATAGAAAAATAAACTACAGAGGTAAGAAATGAAAAAATTAATCGTTCAAATTGTACTGATTGTATCTTTGTTTTTAACTGGCAACATACGGGCCGACATAATTGACATAGCACTTCATCATTCTCCCCCCTGGTCTGACACGGACAGCAGCGGGCAGATCATCGGCGTGGAAATAGAAATTATAAAAGCAGCTTATGCAGCAAAAGGGCATAGCCTCAAATTCAGTATCTCCGGTTATAGCCGATTGTTGAAAAGAATTGCAGAGAAAAAGTTTGATTTTGCCAGTCCTCTGCCAGAATCCGTTGATATTCCGGGAATTATCCGGACAGACACTTTCCTGCCATTCCAGGATGTTGCCCTGACTTGGACGGAGAGCAAAATAAAAATACAGTCAGTGACAGATTTGGAAGGAAAATCAGTTACTGCCTATCAAAATGCCACCGTGGTGCTGGGGGAGCAATATGCAAACGCTGTCAAACGCAGTGAATACAGAGAAGTTGCCAAACGGGAAACTCCCTTAAACCTGTTGTCCCTCAGACGTACAGATGTTGTGATCGGAGAAAAGCATATTCTCACAGCCATATCAGAAAAATTGCATGGGCCGGGAAAAGTGACTGTCCATCCCATATTTCCGATCATCAATTACGGAGGCGGTGTCTGGAACGAAAAATTGAGGCAGGATTTCAACGCAGGATTAAAAATCATTCGGGAAAATGGCGACTATAATCGTATCTTAAAGAAATTCGGGATAATTGACTAATTGATGTTTGATGTTTGATGCTTGATGCTTGATG
>JAOZLU010000493.1:0-3705 GCA_029934695.1 Desulfobacterales bacterium
ATTCTGTTTTTATCGAAAGAAAAATTGTAATGCATGATATTAATACTCCTTCCTAATTTAGAGTTCAGTCCCGGAGGGACTTGTGAAGATAGACCGGCAATTCATTGCCGGGCTAAAATTGCCAAGTTCCTCAAAACAGCAGTCAAGTCAAGGTGATAAAAACACATTTTATGCTCGTAATTCGGGTTTTCGGCAATAATCTTGGTGTATATTTCAGTAGCCTGCTGAAAGCAGTCATTATTCATCAATTCAATCCTTCTCGTTCTATCTAAGTGAGTGAGGTTTTCATGCTATCCCATGGTTCTTAACAATATCAGCATGTTAAAAACCACTATCAATTAATAGCTTAAGAAGAGTAGAAATAATTCAACCCTTTGAAATTAAATAATTTCAATCAATCTTCAGCTAATAAATAATGAATACCCTGGATTGCACAGCTTTTTTGTTTCAGAAACTGCCCGGCCATCTCTGCCTCTGTATGACTTTTTCTGTTTTCACACAAAGACAGAAAGACACAAAGAACAAGACAGACTCCGTGGGATATTCTTTTCTGGAAATCGCCTAAGACCGATTGATCCCTTTTAATGACTTGATCGTGTAATGGAACTACTGCCTGACCAAAAAAGTTTTGACAGGTGGCCCTTAACGCGCCACACCCCCGGAACCTGTGTCAGTCTGTTAATTCTCATTTCCTGACACCGATAATGAGAAATGTATGCAGGCTCCCTCTCGGACTGATTCTGACGGGTCGGTCGCACCTGTCAAAACTTTTTTGGTCAGGCACTACACCTCAAAAGCCCTGTCGTTTTTTATCTTTAAATTCTATCCAGAAACTAGTCACATACCATTCACCATGATAAGGAACGAGAATAATAGATGAGTGTTGTTCAGCGTTTTTCCGGTTTTCCATGTAAAGGATATCAATGTTTCCATCTCCATCCAGATCAATTTCAAGACACGAAATTTGGTAGTGATTCTTGCTGTTCTTGCCTAACTCCGGAAGCCGTTTCTTATTAATAGTCATTTTTGCAGTATCAATTTGGTCAGCAACATCCGGCGTGGCAAACAATAGTACAGAACTGGAATTGAAATTTACTGACAGTTCATAGCGAAGTGGCCAATCAGGAGATAAGTCATCAGGTTCATCAGCAAATACACCTTTTGATATCAATTCCTTCACCTTGAGTATTTCAACATCAGAGTCATTGAAAGCAAATACCACTAGTGGATTTTCTATCAAGATACGACTTTCTCGCGAGGTACGGTAACAATATTCGTCTTCCATAAAATCTTCTTGTGTGCATCCTATAAGTTCTATATTTGCATTATTAGCTCCTTGATAAGCTTTCAAAAAATAAACAATATCCTTAAAGGAGATAATCACTTCATTCTTACTGACAGCCAATTTGGGAAATAAATTAGCAAAGCCGATTTTATCAAATAATGATCGGTGAGAAGGGAAGAGGAGATCAGCAGTCTTGACATCTATACCCCAATCATCAACGACGTAGCGGAGTGAGTATCGTTTGAATATTTGTAAAAAATCCACCTGCTTTTTTCCAAACTCAGGAAAAGCCGCCACTCCATAGATGGGGGTGTAACCAATATATGCCTTATCTAATGCTGTGACTTTTGCCCATATGTCACTCTTTATCACACAGCCATTAAAGTGCAGATGGTGTATATCAGCACATGTGAAAATGTCACCCTTGACCAAATTAGTAATAGTCAAATCAGCAAATATTTTTAGCTCTTTAAGTCTATCGGAACTGAAAGTTGGCTTTGAATATAAAACTGCTATTTCAGACAAAACCCGCGCATTTTGTGGAATCTGCATGTTTTTAACCTGTTCAATGCCAAGCCATTCGACAAAAAACATCTTATCTTTTTCTTGTCTCGGTAAAGCTGAATGGGTAAGACAAACAATCATTCCAACAGACAAAAGCAACGTCATAGATAGAATATTACTGTAACTCATAAATCTCTCCTCACTTTATATTTATTCATTCACATTCCCCTAATTTAGTGGTAAACTTGTAACTTGCCGATATTATTAAAACTGTGTTCTGTGCATCTCTATCACAATTCAATATTCTTCAACGGAAAATCAGCAGATTATAACGCATTGATTTTCATTCAGAAAAATTTGCCACCAAAATTTTCCCGGGGGAATCTGTATTTTATTCTGTTTAAGTTTTATTTTTTATTCCGTTTATTCCGTTTAGCTTTTTTTTCCCCTACATTTTCAAATTTTCTGCTCTCTGATTCCAATTTAATTTCGGGACGTTTGTGGTCAATTTCAGATATTCTTATTCCTTCCATTTTTTTGATTTCATTCTTTTCTGGGTCTAAGATGTGGTTTTTGTGCTGGATAAGATGGGTTAACCACTCGTATGCCTCTTTTACAAGATCATTTTTTTTTCCTTTTGCATCCTCTTTAGCATCCACATCTCCATTTACATGATCATCTATCTCTTTAGTATCCATATCTCCTTTTACAAGATCGTCTATCTTTTTAGCATCCTTTTCAGCATCCATATAGATACTTATAAAATCTTTTGCTTGGCTATCAGTCGGATTGCTTGTTGAAGAATATGCTTTCATTAGCCCTATGATGGCATTTCTTGTTTCCTTGCCAGCATCAATAGCAAGATCCTTAAAGTATTTACTGTTTGGAATTTTGCCTTTTCCTTTGTTATGGTAGATAAATTTAAGGTATGCCTGTAATTTTGCCTTCAAGTGTGTCTCATCAGCACTTTTTCTGAAGATATATGGACAGATAAAATGTATTAACCCTTTTTTGTTTTTTATTATTTCATGTGCATCTCCTTTTTTGGAGGCTAGCTTCTTGGGATTAGGGTACTCTTGTACAGCCCAGCACATTTTCAGGACAACTGCTTTTGAAGAATTACAGTTGATCGGAACTTTATATCCCTTTCCATATTCACATTTGCATGGTAATATTAAGGGAAGTTTATTGCTTGGTATGCAGATAGCATTAGCCTCATCGCAGAAAGAAGACGGGAAAAACTTTTCACTGGTAATCTGATTCGGTTCAACTGAACTGCCTCCAGATTTTCTGATTTCAAAGTGAAGATGGGAAGGACGGGGGCTAGAATATCCTGTTCGTCCGCTTTCTCCCACTTTTCGTCCAGCCATCACATGTTTTTTGTTCAAATCTTTGATATGTTCTTTAAAATGGAAATACTGGGCATAAGGTCCGCTACCGCATTTTTCTAAATAAAAACGAATAAAATAACCTGCACCACTTGATTTAGATCCATAGTTGCAAACCCAACCTCCGTGAATAGCAAAACAAGGGCTTCCTTCTTTAGCATGAACATCAACACCTCTGTGCGGTTTTTTTCGACTTCGATAGTCAGGCTTTTTTTCCACATCATAGAAACCGTAGTAGTGTGAAGCCCCTTTGTATGTGGTCACGATATGCATATCTCGGTTTTTAATCCATTCGCTATTGATTTTTCTGCTGACGAAAACATCTTTGTTAGTTCTTTTATCTCCCGGAGGATCAGAAATACCATCCCACACTGGCTGACACCACTGCAAGCCAAACAAAACAAAATGCGGCTTCGGGTTGTCATCACTCTGCGGCTCCGGGTTGTCATCACCTTGCGGCTTTAAGTTGTCACCACCTTGCGGCTTTAAGTTGTCACCACCTTGCGGCTTTAAGTTGTCACCACCTTG
>JAOZLU010000493.1:3805-5236 GCA_029934695.1 Desulfobacterales bacterium
CGGCTTTAAGTTGTCATCACCTTGCGAGTTGTCATCATCTGGGTAAAATTTGGAAAAACATCCATCTGCTTTTTGTAAAGCTTGAAAAGTAGTAAACATACCACCATTCTTACCGATTTTTAATTTTTCAGAAACCTTGAATTCAGCAAAATTTCCTTGCGGGTTTTCGGAACTGCTAGGTTGAGAACCAATTTTCCAACCAAAATTTTCCCCCCATTTAATACCCTGCTTTTCATTTCCCCATTCTATAGAAAAGCCTGTTTCAGACAGAGCTTTGGTTTTACGAGAAATAACCCCTTTCTCATCTTTTTTATTTTTTTTAAGTGCTTCAGCAACAACAGCAAAATCATGAAAGCCAATTTCTAAATCAAACCCCATGCTTAAAAACTTTTTTACGGGTACAGGAATAGATAATATTCCATTGTCGTCTGTAGCTCGAAGACCATTGTATTCGGCAATGATTTCTTTAAGCCTGTTTTTCGGTGGCGTAGTACCAGATTCTATATTTTTAACGGAAATTCCGCGATCCTCCCAATATTTGTTGTAAGCAGCGCTCCCTTTATTTCCATATTTTTCTGTTGGTTTTTTGCCACAGTTATAGCCCAATGCATTCAAAGCTTTTTGTCCTGTTACACCAGATATTATTTTGATTTTTTTACTATTCCGTTCAAATTTATCAGTAATTTCTCCCATCTTGACTTTTTTGACGGGGGCATTCTTGATCGGCTGGCCTGAACGGCAATCCAACACTAGTACTCGGATGATTTCGATCTCTGGAGGAGGGGCGTTGATGGTGTCACCCTGCTCGCTCTCATTGATAAACCATCGTGTGATATTAAACTCATTACTCAGTGGCATTTTTTTAACCTTTTACCTCTTATTCCAAGCGATTGAAACACTCTAACTTGGTGTGTATATAGAATTATTATCATGATTTATAGTAAAAATCTCTTTTTTTGTGATAGCTTTATGAATCGTACACTTCCCTCAATTTCGCCTGCGTTTGAGTACCAGGAATTCCATCTATAGTAAGTCCATGCTTTTCCTGAAAGCATTTCATCGCCGCTTTCGTTTTCGGCCCATTAATGCCATCCACCTTACCACAATCAAAGCCAAGATTATTCAGCCTTGCCTGAATTCCACTGATTTCATCAATTGGATCAAGATGACCTATGTTCAAAGCATATTCATCCTTATTTTCTCCGACTATCAACTTCCCCTTTTCAGCATTGGGCGGTATGAAATGCTCAAGTCTGCCATCAGCATCGGTAGTTCCTGAAAAAGTTTTGTCATCAACCTCCAGCGTGTATTCTTCATTAGCACGAGGCTCATCCTCAATCAATAACCGAAGCCGCAACTTGGCAGGCACCCCCTTAACCCGAAACCGATGCCTCTTCCCCGTAGCCCCCGATTCTTTCTTCTCTTCCTTAT
>JAOZLU010000060.1 GCA_029934695.1 Desulfobacterales bacterium
TAATGGAAAACGTCGGCGATAGTGGTGTCAGCAAGAACGCTGGCGATTTTGACAGCGAGATTGTGATCAAAAAGTTCAAGAAAACGCTCTATGCGGGTACAAAACTGACTGGGGAAGCTATTGATTTAATCAAGGTTGCGGTTGGTCATAAGGTGGAAGCTGTTAAACTCGAGCAAACACTGAAGCCTGCAATAGAAAACAACGAATCGGGAGAAATAAAGGAAAGATTTGAGCAACAAGAGAAGGAAACAGAAGAATTTGTGAAAGACATTAATTTGAAGGAGGATGCAGAAGGGGCGGAAGCCAGGAAATATTTGGGAAAATCTCTTTTGAATATTACTGTTGCAGGTTTGCTTGACAAGAAATGTCTTAATTATGGGAAGTTACTTGTCGAGAAGCTCCCAAGCGAGATAGCGTCAAATCCCTTGAAGGCGGGAAAATTTAAGCCTGTATTAAGCTTTGCCAAGACGATTGTTTTGCATATGCCGAAACAAATAGAGAATGCCGGAACAATCCTTAAAAAACTTACTGATTATGCCACCACAAAGGGTTTATCTCCTCCCTCAGAATCAGAAATTCAGCATACTGAGAATGTTGCACTAGATGATTTCTTTCAAAATTAGGACATACCTTTTAGACTTCAGAAGTTTTCAATCTTCAAAACTTCTGAAGTCTCAAATAAGTAAGTAAAGTAAGTAAAGGTTTTTCACCGAGTATGCATCAGCGAATTTATTCCATGATGAAATGGTAAATTAAGGAGGTATTATATTAATGAGAACGATCAATAAATTTGAAATAGTTATGTGTGCGTTATTGGTAATGGCAATATTGCAAGCCCCGGATTATGCAGAAGCGGGCAGGGTGCTTGATGATGTAATGTACGCAGGAGTATGGTGTCCGACAATAGGGACAACTGAAAATTTTGATGCTATGGCCAGAAAAATTTTTGAGGAAAAAGTTGGTCGCCAAAATAAGCTAGATGTGTTTGTTTTTGACCTGCTAAAGAAACATCCTATTACTGATAAGATCGGTCTGTATTTTCCTGGTGAAAAAAAACTCTACTCTTCCAGACTGCTTACTATCGTGCTTTCTCGTGCCACAGATACCGTAATAAAGCAGGAAGTAATAGGATATCGGGTAGAGCAGCATTTTTTTAATGTAACCATATCTCTTGTAATTGCTGATCCCAATACATGTGTTGTGGAATACTCACGGATAGTAACAGGTGAATTACCTGTCAGAATTACGAAAAAAGTAGGCTTGGATGATGGACGGCCTATGATGGACAATGATAAAAAGAAAAAGTATTTTTCAAAAATTATCACAAAAACTATCACCAGTATCATAGACAAGACAGCGAATGAGTTTGAAACAAATTACTCTGAAGAACCGGATTATTACTTTCAGGTAACACATATCAAGACAAAAGATGATGCCGAGGTTTTGAAAGAATATAAAAATGATCTTATGCAGTTTCTGCACGATGCTTTAATTTTGAAAGCCAGAAATGCCGGGATAAAAGTTCGTTTTCTTCCGCCGAAATCTAATTGGGACGATAAAATTTGGGAAAGGTTCAGACGTTACCTCAAAGCAGAAAATAACTGTGGCAAGTATGAAAAAGATAAGGTAATAAATAAGAAAATAAAAAGGTTAATAGACAATAAGAGGTATCTGACTGTTTCCACTATTGTACAGAAAGCTAAAAAGGTTCTTGCAAAAGAAAATGCAATAGAAAGATATGATTCATATATAGTTCATACAGCCGCAATTGTTGTCCAGTCTGAGATTAAACGCGGTAAACTCGTCAAAAAGGCTGTTCTTCCGAGAAAGAGAACCAAAAGGATAGCTGAAGGAAATGCAGGAATAAGTTTGCATCAAGTCAAGGGCTTTTCTAAAAATTCTGACAAAGTTTCAAATACTTATATATTTTTGGATGCGGCCCAGCAATCTTTAGAAAATTTAAGCAGAAGCCTTATACAATTGTGTAAAGAGGCAATGGAGGAGCTGTGAAACACTCAGAATACTTTTGATTTTCGTTTCAACCAACTGCCTGAACCATGATTCATAAAATTAAAAGATTAACAGGTTCGGATAATCCTTTGATGCTGAGTTCGGGCAATAACAATGCATACAAATTTTGCTCAACAAAATTTAATTTAACTTAACTCGTCAGTCATAAATTCTCTGGAAGTTCTGAAAATATTCCGATAACTGGCTGAAATGATTGATACAGGTCATTTCATGCCCGTTTCTCAGCTATCAATGATACTATATAACTTATGACTGACGATAACTTAATTAAGGGGATGAGTATTATGAAAAAGTTACTTTCGATTATTGTTATCGTGGGTTATGTGATTTCACTTACAGGATGTATTACAGGGAGCGGAGTAATCAAGGAAAACAACGAAACTGTATTGCATGCTGAGGCAGGAGAAGATAGTTGGACAGAGAAGGGATATGGCAGTTCAGAGAAAGATGCTGTATTTGAGGCAAAGTGGTCTGTCATCGAAAAAGCTTTGGAGGAAGTTATTGGTGATGAGGCAATGGAAAAAGGTTATTTGATAAAGGAAAAGTTTAAGAAAGAGCGAAATAGCTCTAAATTTTTGCGTGATTTTAAGAAAATATCTGTTCGCAAGGAGGACGGGGAATATGTGGTTAGGGTAAACGCAATCGTTAACATGGCTACTTTAAGAAATGAGGCTAAAAAGATCATAAAAAAGGCAGGCGGAGGAAATCTGCCTTCAATCGCAATAAAAGAACCGTCTGAAAAAGAGCACGAAGGTTTAGGGAAAGGTTTAGGGGATGAATTACGTAGCCGATTCAGCAGTAATGGATATAATGCCTTTGTTTTTGAGGTTAAAGATAGTAATATTAAGATGGGAGCTGAGAGAGACGTAAGTGAAGCTGTAGAACGTAAGAAGGTGCACACCGCAGGTGCTCAGTATATTGCAAAATTCACTTCGATTAAGTACAACTCCACGGGAAAAGACAAGATAACCGGAAACAGTTGTCACAAACTGTATATTAATGTTCAGATCATCACTGGAGAAGGAAAAATTTTAGCGGAGAAAGGGGCTACGGTAGAAAACTGTTCTGCTCGTGAAGACCTCTTTAAAGATGCAGTTGAAAAAATTTTTGATGAAATTAATTCCCAGATCATTGCTGATTGGGGAGTGCAGAAGGGACTTTATACTGCATATGTCAGTAATGATATTGGCAATAAGAAATATTGGGCTATTTTTGATGTGTTAATTAAACTCACAGGTGATGATAATCCGAGAGAAGAAAGTGATATCGGCTGGCGTAAACTTCACTTCACACTAAGCAGTGGCAAGATCATTAATTCAAGGAAAATCGGAGAGGAAATCGGAAAGGAAATCAGCGATGATTTTTCCATTGAGTGTGACGATAATACCGCAAGAATTACAATTGGTAGATAGGCCGGGCTTCCTTACCACTGGAATTTCCGCAGCAGCGAGCAGACTTTGCTTACGCTCCGGGAAGAACAGCGAAAAACGGGATTTACACCTCTGAACTGGTCAGATGCGGAACCGAACAAAAAATTTTGCTCTCAGATATCTCCGAGGTTTCCAAAACCTCGGAGGTCTCATGTTGAAAATTTATGGCAAGATACTTACCTCTCCTTTTGTGCGTCTATGTGAAAAATAAGATATATAGCTGAAAGTCAGAAAGTGGAAAGTTTGCGGACATTTTCGGCTGACGCGCTTCCCGGTTTCAACTTTTCAATCCAATTGCTTATTTCCGATAATGTCTAGGGGAAAAAGCAGACTTTCACAGGTATAACAGTGGATTTAAGGACTAAATGGATATCACAGGCAGATTAAAGGGAAAAACAGACTCCCCTTCTTATCCGCCTTCCTTACAATTGCCGCAGGGATGCGTTATAAAGGATCAGGGCATCGTTCGTAGTCCCGCCTTTAGGCGGTCCCGAGATCAAGCCGCCTGAAGGCGGAACTACGAACTTCTAACACAACTGCACGGAGGTGAAAATGATAAAGAAATCTGCAATGATTATCAGCACTTTTATTGTGTTCCTGATGCTTACGGGCGGTTTTTCTGTCGAGAAGGTCCAGAACAAAGGCATTGTCAGGATCAAGGCCAGGGACAGGTACGGGGCCGAAAAGATGGTCAGTCTCTATTCTGCCGGTTATTATGCGCTGGTGGTGGGCTGCGGTGATTATCAGAAAGGCTGGCAAAACCTTTCGTATCCGGTCAGGGACAGCCATGAGGTGGCCGGAATGCTTGGAAAACTGGGTTGGGAGGTGGATCTTCTGGAAAATCCGACGGGCAGGGAATTCCGGACTGCTCTGAACAGGGTGATTGTGGGCCCCGGCAAACAGAAGGACAGGGGAATTCTTTTCTGGTTCTCAGGACACGGGCACACTCTGGCCGAAGCCGGGGACACCAAACTGGGATATTTGGTTCCCTCGGACGCACCCAATCCGTATGATGACGAACTGGGATTCATGGAAAAGGCTGTGAGCATGAGGGATATGGAGACCGTTGCCAGGCGCATCAGATCCAAGCATGTGCTGATGCTGTTTGACTCCTGTTTTTCAGGCTCAGTCTTTCTTGCTGTCAAATCCGCACCCTCGCCGTATATTGAGGAGAAGGTGAGCAGGCCGGCCCGGCAGTTCATCACTGCCGGAAATGAGGATGAGCAGGTTCCGGTCCGTTCCCATTTCAAGACGGTCTTTGTCCAGGGAATCAGGGACCAGTATGCCGACAGAAACCGGGACGGCTATGTCACCGGCACTGAGCTCGGGGATTATCTTCAGGAACAGGTGATCAACTACAGCCGGAAGGGACAGCATCCCCAGTTCGGCAAGATAAACGATCCCAAACTGGACAAGGGGGATTTTGTCTTTCAGGTGGGAAGTTTTTATTTTGCCGGGGGAAGCTCCACCGTTGTTGTGCCAAAGCCCCGGGAACCGTCTTTTGGCAGGCTCACCCTGGACACTTCCCCCTCAGGTGCGGCCATATACATCGACGGCAAAAGCATGGGAAACACGCCCCTCAGTTTCGGGAAGCTGAAACCGGGAAATTACCGGATACGGGCGGAAATGGACGGGTACAGGCCCGAAAAGAAGACCGTGACAATTGGAAAGGGGGAGGATGCAAAGGTCACACTGTATCTCGACAGGATTGTCACAACAACCATCGTCACGACAACCACAATCCGGCCGGAAGAGCCGGATGTCAGACTCAGAAGCCGGCCCCGGACGCTTTCAGAAGAAGATTGTGAAAAAATGGTGGCAGAACATAATTTTTATGATAGCAGTTGGAACAAGTCCGGTGATTTTGAAAATGATTTTGTGAAAAGCAGTGACGGAAAAACTGTGACAGACAGGAAAACAGGGCTGATGTGGCAGCAGTCCGGGTCGGATGAAGGGATGACATATAAGGATGCACAGGCTTATGTCAGAAAGCTCAACAGCAGGCAGTTTGCCGGACACAGTGACTGGCGCCTGCCCACCATTGAGGAACTGGCATCCCTGATGGAAAGCAGAAGTATCAACGGTCGTTACATTGATCCTGTGTTTGACAAAAAGCAGCGGTGGTGCTGGAGTGCTGATAAAGAAACGTCCGGTTCGGCGTGGGGCGCCTACTTTGACCTCGGCGGCGTGTACTGGAACGACGGCAAGTGCCTCGTTCGTGCGGTTCGTTCCAGAACAATATAGATTATTTGATTATTTGAATCATTTGATTATTTATTTTAAGACCTCTGAGGTCTTAAAAAAAATTTTTTTGAGATTTTCACCATGGCCAGATAACTGTAGGGAAAAAGGATAAGAAAGCAGACTCTTTTTTCCCTTCTTATCCCTTATATGCGGGTATTCACAGGGGTGCTAAACTTGAATTTTTTAATCAACCTTACAAAAAAGGAGATGAAGTATGAAAAAAATGGCAATTCTTATTATTCCGCTGCTTGTTATCATTCTTGCAGCACCAAACCACGCAACCGCGGCTGTGCTTGTGGGCGGAAAGGAAATACGGACTTCCGTTACCCGCAGTGGTTCCGGCGGCTCACGGGACATCTTTTACAGCCCTTACAGCGGCATTCAGCCCGCATCCCATTCAACAGGAAGCCCGGGAGCAGGCTATATGGCCTATCAGGTCCGACCGGGTGACACACTGGCCCAGATTGCTCTCACTTACCTGGGAAACAGCACACTGGCCTATCCCCTCGCTGCCTATAACGGCATCCGGAATCCGAACCAGATTCAGGCGGGCCAGACCATCCTGATCCCCAAACCCAGAATCGGGCTTCAGTACAAAATTGAACTTATGCGCTCAACTGCCGGAGGCGGATGTGAGTTGCTGGAAGTGGATGACAATTTTGTATTCAGAAGCGGGGACCAGTTCAGGATGCGGGTGAAATCCAATATAAACGGTTATCTTTATATCTTCAACCAGGGAAGCAGCAACAGAAAACATCTGATATTCCCTGATCCCAGAGTGTTGCAGGGCCGGAACTATCTGAAGGCATACAGGGAATACACAGTCCCCGCATCAGGCTGGTTTCAGTTTGACAACCGCCCGGGAACAGAAAGGCTGATCCTTGTCGAAAGCCTGAAACCCGTGAGCCAATTTGCCGGTTTCTCAGGACAGGGAAGCAGCATTGTCAGTCCGGATCAGATTTATGCAATCCCTCTGAACCCGCAACAGTGGCAACTGGTGTCAAATCGCATCAGCAGCATCAGGAAATCTGCCCGTGACATATTCCTTGCTTATGATTACACCCCGTCCGGAGCTTCAGACACCAGTACGCCTCAGAGCGGATTCATATCACAGACCATGAACACGCCGAATGACCTGTTTACCGTGGAAATATCATTGAGGCATCGGTAGGTTTTAAATTTTAGGTTTTAGAGGGTGTTTGAAAAATAAAACAGATATCTGTGAAACGAACTGAACGCTTTTTTTTAACCACGAAACACACTAAAAAAATACAAAAAATACGGAAACGGTTTCGTGTATTTTGTGTATTTCGTGGTTAAAGTGCGCTCATCAAATACCCTCTGGACGATTTTTTGTCCTGTTCACAGGAGAATATTATGAAATTTTTGTACAGGTATTTAAGGAACTCGGAAAAAACGCATTGTCCCGCCTGTGCGGGATGCAAAAAATCGCTTCGCTTAATTTTTGCACTCCTTGCGAACTTTCATGGGGTAATGCGTTTTTTCCGGGTCCCTAATAAGGTAAGAGGAAGTGATTTCAAAGGAGGAAAGATTATGAAGATCAATTTGAAAATGTTGCAGATTCCGGCTTTTATCATTGCTGTTCTGCTTGCCGGCACGGGGGTTGCCCAGGAGAGGTCCTTCCTGGGTTTTGGCAGTACCACCCTCTCTTTTGAGTATGCTGTAAGGTTAGAGAGAGGCGGCAAAATTATAAATACCACTGAAACCCAGGAATTTTTCAGGGGGGACAGGTTACAGTTTGTTTTCAGGTCCTACCAGGATTGCTATGCCTATATTATTCTCAAAGGCTCCTCAGGCCATTACCAGATGCTTTTCCCGAACAGGATCATTGAGGGGGGGAAGAACTGGATCGTCGAGGACAGGGAATATGTCATTCCCGCACAGGGCACTTTCACGATTGACAACCAGAGCGGCATTGAGCATCTGTTTTTTCTTTTTTCACCTGTCAAGATCAATGAGGCAGAGGCTTTTGTCAACAGAGGCTTTGTCGGAGCGAATATTGTGGAAAATGTTCTCCTGGACTTGCGGAACAGACAGACAGACGGTTACACGCTGACCCGTGAAAAGAAAAAGGATAAATGCCGGATCACGTTAAAATCACCGGAAAAAAATCCGGTTTTGTCTTTTGATCTGTTTATCCGGCATCAATAGTTCGTAGTTCCGCCTTTAGGCGGTGAATTAAAAAGTTCGTAGTTCCCATAAGCGCCTAAAGGCGGAACTACGAACTGGACAACGAAGGAGATAAATCATGTGTAAAATTTTCAGGTTGTTTTTTTGTGTCAGTATGCTCTGCCTTATATACAACACTGCGTTGTTTGCCAGCGGGGCAAAAGAGATGTTTCTGAAATACGGCCAGACAAAGAATGTCACTCGGAACTTCACCGGTGACAGAAATCTGGTTCCGGATTTTGGCAATAATCCCCAGGGCTTCGGTGTTGAATTCAAGGTTGAAAAGAGAGTGGGGAGTATGTGGCAGACGGTAAGTCCCGGGCATACCTTTCACAACAAGGACCGTGTCCGGTTCAAGTTCAGGCCCAACGGAAGTTCCTATTTTACGCTTATCAATAATGGGAACGTGATCTGGCCTGCTGTGGGGAAAGGGCGGAACCTCGTTCCTGATACAGAATTTCAGCATACAGGTGACAAAGAAATTACAATCGGGCCTTTCAGAGTGGTTCCGCCGGCAGGCAAAGAACATAACGTCCTTATTATAAGCCCAGTTCCTTTTTCGCAGCAAATTGAGACATTGAACACACAGTGCGCTGCCCAGCCCGACGCGCCCCAGCCTGTGATGACATTATCCGCGCCTGCCGGAAATGTTGAAATGGATGCAATTGCGAACATAGAGGCACAACTGAGGTCTTTAAAGAATGCGGTCAGGAATCTTGTGCTTGAAACCGAAAATAACGTGAATTATGTGGTTTCCAATGATCCTGACCCTGTCAAGCCGTTAAGACATGAATTCTATCTGGAACATAAATAAATCCAGACCTCAATAAATTCAGACCTCCGAGGTTTTAAAAACCTCGGAGTTGGCGAGAAGAGGAGAAAAAAAATGAAGATTCAAAATGTAAAGCGGTTTATCATAGCATTGGCTTTTGTTTCTCTTGCTATGGTATCAACAGGGCATGCGGATTTTATCACACCCGGGCAGGGACAGCAGCCGCCACCCCCTCCCGGATCGCATGGGACAGCAACGCCACAGGGATACCAGCCCCCTGCCAGCGCATACGGACAACCCGCAGGTCCCGGCCTGCTTCAGCCGACGGCTCAGAACATATTTTATATGCCCGCAGCCTTCCAGAATCAGCAGACGGTTCCCATGGCAATGACCAGCAAGATACTTCTCAAAAAGGCGAATGACCCGTGTGATGTCACAGAAGTGATGGCAGCGAAGCATCTGTTCATAACAAATGACCGTATCCGGTTTAAGCTTCAGGCAAACAGTGACGGATACCTTTATATTTTTCAGAAAGGAAGTGACGGTTCCACAAACCGCCTGTTTCCCCACCCCGGGTTTCAGAACAACCGGAACGAGGTCGCCGCATATAAGGAATATGTGCTTCCGGTAAAAGGATGGTTCAGATTTGACGCTACCCCTGGTATGGAGGAGATATATTTCTTTCTCAGCAGGACCAAAATACCGGAGTTTGACGTTTCCCCGGTTGCAGGCCAGAATCCAGCCGGGGTTCCCATGAATCAGCAGGCATGGCTGTCTGTTTTCAGCTATTACAATCGTTCCGGCTCCGGCAGAAACCTTGTCTTTGAGCCTGATCCGGGACAAAGCGGAAATGGCGTTCATGCGACACCGACATCCTATGTTGCCCAGATGGCAAGCAGTCAGAAGCCTGTCATCTCTGCGGTGATGCGGTTGAAGCATCAGTAATTACAACTCCTAAGACCTCCGAGGTTTTAAAAATCTCGGAGGTCTGACTCGTGAAGATAAGGAGAATAAAATGAATCACACATTTCTTTCAATCGCACTCTGTCTCTTTGTAACAACTTTCATCACGGCTTCGTCAATGGCCGATTTTCCCAAAGAAGAAATTCTGACGGAGCTTCAGGGCTATGGTGAACCGGATGAACTGGCAGAACCCCTTTCGACAGCCGGGATTTCCATCCGGCCCACAACCGGCTATGATGAAATATACGATCTGTACAAGGACTATAAGCAAAACTTGCAGCCTGTTTTCATCACCACGGATATCCTGTTTCACACAACCCACAAAGTATTTGATTATTCTTTAAGGGTTATAGAACTGGATCAGGTCCCGTTACTGCAAAAATTCTCAAAAGAGATGTATGCGGCCGCGGTAAACTTAAAAAAGGAATTCGGCAAATATAAGCATCTGACTGAACCAGCAGACCAGCTCATCGCCTATTTTGCAGTGCCAAACCTCCTGCTGGGAAACAGCATTGAGATTGAAGGTCCGCTAAAAGAAAAAGTGAACGGGGAAATTGAACTGATTAAGGCTCACAAGGGGTTCGGGTTTTCAAAGATATTGCAGCAGAAAGAGGACTATTCCCAGTATGCTGTGAGAGGCCATTATACCCGCAACGAGGAACTCAGGAAATATTTTCTGGCATCCTTATGGTATGGAAGAAGGATGTTCCGCTTTGATGAATCAGAACCGGGCGGAGCAGGAAACCCGCCAGACCCGCCAGATATAAAAGGATGGTGGAAAAAGGGGAATAAAGAAGTTCATGACATCGCACAATCTGAAATTCTGTCAGGATGCCTGCTGGTTTATCTGCTTGAAAATACCTCGGTTGGCAATGAACAGGCCATTGAGATTTATAAACGCTTAAAATCGCCTTATGATTTCCTCGTGGGGCGATCAGAGGATATCACGATTGAAATATTGTCAGATGCTCTCAGGAAAACATTCGGGAAAAAATGGAACCCTGCTGACCTTGGTGACAGCAAAAAATTCCTGGACATGGCAAAAAAAGTGGCAGAGGGGAATACGGTAAGGATTGATTCAACCGGCATGGGCAGAAAAGGGCTGACGCTTTTCGGACAGCGGTTTATCCTTGACTCCGCCTTTTTCCAGAAACTTGTGCATGATAAGGATAATCAGCTTCCCTACATCGGAAAAGGCCCGGTAAAAGAAAAGCCGTTCACCTGGGTAAGGGATCAGGTTTACGGAGAGATCAGGGGATTTCCAAGAGGGCTGGACCTTATGGCAATACTCGGTTCAGAGGAAGCAGAGAAAATTCTGAAGGAAAAAGGAGATGCGGATTATAGGGGATATGAGAAGAACCTGGACTCGTTAAAACAGGAATACAGGCATCTCAGCTTGTCTGACAGTGTTTATGAAAAGATGCTGGGAGCATTTGCACCGCTGTTTGGCACAGACAGCAAAGCCCCCGAATTCATGCACTCCGGGATGTGGAAAAGAAAAAGCCTGAACACTGCCCTGGGTGCCTGGACAGAGCTGAGACACGACACCATTTTGTATGGAAAACAGAGTTATACCTCTGTTCCCAAGGGCGGAACAGGTCCCAAGCTGGAATCGGCATATCTGGAACCGAATCCCCAAGTCTATGAGCGACTGGCTTCCATCCTGTCTGATTTGGACAATCCTGGAAAAATATCTGTCCCGGATTATTTGTCAAAAAAATACAAATCCCTTATCAGTATCTGCAACAGACTTGTTCAAATCTCAGGATATGAGTTGAAAGGAACGCTGCCAGCCACAAAAGATGCTGATTTTCTCGTGAGCCTGGGGGATCGGTTGAAACGTCTCACAGAACTGCCCCGGGATATTGCAGAAGAAATTGTCGGCAAGGCAGATTCGCAAATGCCGATAGTTGCTGACGTGCATACCCGAATGCCCCAGGCGCTGACAGAAGCAGTGGGATTTCCTGCAAAAATAATTGTTGTGATACCCGTGGGAAAAAAACCGATGCTCTTTTTCGGAGGCGTTTACTCCTATTACGAGTTTAAAGTTCCTTATGAAAACCGTCTGACAGATGAAAAATGGATGAAAGAACTGAAATCTGAGAAAGTAAAATTTAAGCCTTTGTTTTTTTAGTTTGTAGTTCCGCCTTTAGGCGGCTACGAGCCTGCGGTATCACCGCCTAAAGGCGGAACTACGAACCTGAACTACGAACCTGAAAGGAGAATCTGTTATGAAAAAAATCTTTTTTATTTTTTTGGTAATCTGTCTTTTTTCTGTCCCTGCGATGGCGGCAAAATGGACTTTCATGGTCTATCTCGACGGTGACAACAACTTGGAGCAAGCGGGTGTTGATGATGTGAACGAGATGGAAAAGGTCGGTTCCACCAGTGATGTCAATATTGTGGTTCTGTTTGACAGGGCCAAGGGCTTTGACAGTTCCAACGGCGACTGGACTACTGCCAAGGTGGCCCGCATAGTAAAAGATAATGACGCAAAAAAAATGTCTTCTTTTGCTTCTTCCGCTGAGGACTGGGGTGAGGCAGATATGGGCAGCAAGAAAACCCTGACGAAATTTGTCAAATATGCGATGAAAAAATACCCGGCAGAAAAATACGCGCTTGTCCTGTGGAATCATGGCGGGGGATGGCGGAGTCTGGAACTTATGGAAAGTGCATCCAGGGGCTTCCCGGTTTCCGAACCGGGTTTTCAATACAATTATGATGAGCATGTAAGGCTGAAGCTTGAGATGGGTCGCCTGATGACTATAAGCGGCGCACGGACTATATGCGGTGATGATTCACATGGAACGATATTGAACACCGAGGATGTCCGATTGGCCCTCAGAGACATACCCAAGCTTAATCTTATCGGCATGGATGCCTGCCTCATGGCAATGGTGGAAGTGGCCTATGAGCTGAGAAATAAGGCCAATGTCATGGTGGCATCGGAAGAAAATGAGCCTGGTTTCGGATGGCCTTATGATCTGTTGCTGAAGCCTTTGACTGAAAGGCCCTCTATGAATGAAGTCGCCTTGGGAAAAATCATCGTTGACAGCTACGGAGAATATTGTGACAGCCATGTCAAAACTCCCCCTCCGACACAGTCAGCCATTCGCCTGTCTGAAATGAAAAATGTTGCCAATGCGGTGAACCGTTTCGTGTCTTCCGTTCCTCAGAAGCAGAAAGCAGGTGTTAATTTCGTGAAAATTCGTAACAGGACACCGTCATTTGCCCGCAAAGATTATATTGATTATAAGAATTTTCTGTCCAAAACTCCTGGAACAGAGGGAAAATCTTTGGCCGCAGCCATTGACAAGGCTGTCATAAGAAATTATTCATACAAGAAAGGCAATGCCACCGGCCTGTCCATATTTTTTCCTGGCAGAGCCGTTGGAGAATACAATGCGTACAAAGCGAAAAATATTCAATTCGCAAAAGACACGCTGTGGGATGATTTCCTGGCTTATGTGCATAAGGGAACGCCGATTCCCTCTGCTTCTCCTCAGCCCTCTCCGAAGCCATCGGGAAAACCATCCCTGACCCTGACCAAACTGATTGCAGTGAAGGACAGAAGCAGCAGCACTCCCGCGAGCAACATCAATCCGGGTGATACGATATATCTGAAAACAGATTACAGGACAGCAGGCATTCCCCCGGATCACAAGGAACTGATCCTGTGGGGAATGTTTGATTCAAACGGCTACTACAAAGCGGAGTTTGAGAGGTTGCAGATTGAGGATTCGGAAGACGGAACCTGGTCAGTGAGCAACAGGATAAAGATTCCGAAAAATATCACCAAAGGAAGATACTATGCGTTGTGTGATATTGGCATTTACTCATCCGCACCCGAGGAAAGGGCCAATGTGAAAAAAATCGGTGTCGTTCCCATAGGCGTTGACAAATCTGTCAAGGCCGCAGCACCCACCATTGACCGGGGTGCCTTTGATGCCGGCAAGGTAAATATGCTAAACCAGGGAAAGCTGCTGATTGCTGACGCACCGCGGTCAGGCCTGAATCTGAAACTGGCAGTGAACAAGCCCGGGAAATTTCCTGAATACCGGGTGAATGAGGATCTCAAAATCGGGATAAAAGTTTCAAAAGATGCTTATTTTGCCATGTTCACGAGGCAGACCGACGGCAAAGTCAGCATTATTTATCCCAATGCTCAGAATCCGTCTCCGTCCGTGCGTGCGAATCAGGTCACTTTTTTTCCTCCCCGTGGAAAAGGGACCCTGCGAATCGGTCCTCCCGCAGGCACGGAACTCATCAGGGTGATTGCTTCGGCAACCCCTGTCACAAGTGCTTCCCTGGACCGATACTTCAGAACCGGAAACCTTCCCTTTGGCGGAGAATGGGCTGAGGCTTCCCTGTCAATAAAAATCATGGACAAGGCCGGGCCGATCCTTGACAAAACAGGCGAAAGCCGTGATTTTGCTTATTCTCCGTCGGCCGGACACGGGTTCCAGAATATTTATAATTTGTACCTCGACAATGCGTTTCCGCTCAAGATGGCGTTCAATGTCCAGAGCGAGCGCCCGGTGTTTCGGACCGGGCATACAGGTCTGAAAATCGGCATCAGACCAGGGGCAAACTGCTATATTGCCCTGTTGCACAGGAATTCAGAAGCCCGGGTGGATGTGCTGATGTCGGGCCAGAATGGCAATAATTATGCGGCAATGAACAGCACATATTATTTCCCAGGTGCCGACCAGGGATTTCTTACAGTCGCACCGCCTTATGGCGTGTCTGAGGTAAAAGCAATTGCCACGCTGGATCGCTTAGACTGGAATGACCCGGAACAGGTTTATCAATACCTTACCTCAAACCCGGGGCGGTGGAGTGGGGTGGTGAGGGGGTATGAGGTGAAATAACAAATAAATCCCAAATAACAAATAACAAATAACAAATAACAAATAAATTCCAAATCTCAAATAATTTAGAATTTGGAGATTTGGAGATTTGGAATTTGGGACCTACGGGCCTCAATCCGGCGTCATGGGATTATCAAAAGGAGGAACTGTGAAGCACACATTCAAACCATTACTTATTTTTATCCTGTTTTCGTGTATTACCGTGATGCCGGTTCATGCGGCAAAACGTGCCCTGGTCATTGGCATTGACGATTACAAGCACTCTAAAATACCGGACCTGGGCGGCTGTGTCGGCGATGGCAATGCCATGGTGAAGATATTGAAAGATCATCTTGGCTTCACCGACAGCGAGATAAAATATCTCATCAACAGCCAGGCCACCCGCGCCGGTATTCTGAATGCGCTTGACAAATGGGTGGTTGACGGAACCGATGTCGGCGATAAAATTCTGATCTACTACGCGGGTCACGGCTATTTCACAGAGGATGACAACGGAGACGAAAAAGATGAGAAAAATCCCATGGACGAAACCCTGTGTCCTCACGACACTGACCCGGATTTGCTCAAAGACAGGACCAAAAAAGGAAACATGATCACTGATGACGAGATCGGTGAACGGCTGGCCCGGTTAAAAGGCCGGCAGGTCATACTTATTTTCGACAGTTGCCACTCAGGAACTGCCACAAGAGGCGGCATGGGGAAGGAGTTGCCAGTTCGTTCCCTGAGTTTTGCTCCCAGGAAGGAAGGTTCCAGAAGTCTGCCAGAAATACGCAAAAAGCAAACATCCTCTCATACAGGAAATGTCCCGGTCCATGCGCTTTCCGAAGAAATTGATGCCAGCAAAAGCTATATGACGTTCCTGGCAGCAGCCTCCCCGCTACAAGAGGCAAAGGAACTGACACCTTACGGTATTAACCACGGCGCCCTGACTTACAGCATTATCAAAGCCTTTGAAAATGCGGGCAGGAATGTCTGCCTGTCTGATATAAAAAAATTTTTTGACGAGATAAAGGAAGAATACGGGATCAAAAATCAGGAACCTCAGACAGAGGGGAACCCGGGATTGGCCAAACGACCACTCCGGGGAATATTCGGCACATCTTTTTCTTCTGATGCGGCATACGCTGCTGAGAATCCCAACCCGGATATGACGCTTCAGCTATGGGCAAATGAAAAAGGCAAAAAGAAATTCAGGCTGTATGACTCGGTGCGGTTTCATACCGTCAGCAGTGATGACGGATACCTTTACCTTTTTGATCTGATTGAATCATCAGATCAGATGTACCTGATCTATCCGAACCAGTGGACACCTACGAATCATATCCGAAAAAATACGGAAATTCTCATTCCGCCCACTGCCGTCAGGGGAGAACCCGTCACCTTTGAATTTACAGCAGAGCAAAAAGGAAATGAGAAGATCATTGCCATTGTGACAAAAACCCCGTGGCAGGAAATGAATCAGGTCATCGGGAAAAACACCGAGCCAGTCAAAGTCATGAATAAGGAACAGAAATCGCAGATACTCACCCTGCTTTACCAAAAGCAGTCCGGGCGACATCTCGAATACGATCCTGAGGACTCGCTTTCAGGCCCAAATGACTGGGTGGGAACGGTTTTTGACTTGGAAATATATTGAAAAGGGTTAAGGAGGAATTTTATTATGAAAAAGGTCGTTGTTTTGTTTAGTGTGATGCTGTTTTTTTCCGGTATGGCAACTGGCGGCACTTATGAAAAAAAAGCGCTGCTGATCGGGGTCGGCCAGTACAAAAATGCTGATGATGAGGGGTTGAAAAATCTTAATGGCCCGAAAAACGATGTGAAACTGATTAAGGAGGAATTCCTGAAACCTGTTCTGGGTTATACAGAAGATCAGATTGACGTGCTTGTTGACAGCGACGCGACCAGGAAAAATATTGTCAATAAAATGAATGCGTTTATCAAAGGCAAAAATGTAAAAGAGCGGTTTTTCTATTTCTCAGGCCACGGAGGTCAGACAGACGACATCAGCGGAGATGAGGAGTATGATGCCCTGGATGAGGTGATCCTTCCTCACGATGCAGCCTATAAAAGCGACGGCTCCTGGGATGATAGGACCATCATCAGCGATGATGATATCAGGCAATGGTTTGAAAAACTGAGCGGGAAAAAACTCACCGCCATGTTTGACAGTTGCCATTCAGGGACCGTCTGCCGATCTATGGGCAACTTGCAGGGAGTCCCAGTCAGCACTCCGAAACATGCTTTCAGCAAAACAGGAAAAATATCCGTGAAAAGAGGGATTCCGAATGAGGAAGAATTGTCAGAAGGAGAAAAAATACCGGAAGGTCATGTTTATTTTTACGCGGCCTTGGACTCGCAGGCAGCACTGGAAGGGAAAAACAGTGACAATACCTTTACAGGCTTCTATACTGAGGCACTCATCAGGACTGTCAGGGATATCGCCAGACAAAAACAAGATAAGGAAAAGATCTCTTATCTGAAACTGTTCGATTCTCTGATTACGGTGATGAAAGACCGGATGAATCTTGACCAGACTCCGGATATCCAGCCCAAATACCTCGGGGAAGAACCCGAAGAGTACAGAAACACACGGTCAGCCAGACTGATTGAGCCGTTTTTCCCAGCCTCGCAGGCAGAAGCCGAGGGCAGCAGTTTCCCGGATGTTGATCGCCACAAAATAAATGTTTTGCTGGTTCAGGAAGGCAAAAACCTTGTCAGTCCGTCGGATCTGAAGCAGATGGAGAATCATGCAGTCATTGATTTTGAAAAAAAGGATAAAAGTTACAATCTGTATATAAACATCCTGACCGCTTCCAAAAAGGCTGAACTGACCAACGAAAACGGCTATCGTGTGAACCTTTTCTCTTATTCTGACAAAAAAGACCTCATCCGCAATCTTGTAAAACGGGCACAGCATGAATTTTTGAAAGATATCCTGGAGCAGATCAGGTCAGAACACGGCTTTCCCATGTCCGTGAAAGTGAAAGATTATGATAAGAACGATTTTTACTGCGGTCAGGAGATCACATACATGATTGAGAGCAATGTGGATGCTTATGTGTATATTCTCTCAGTGGATGCCGGCGGTGAATTCAATCTTCTGCTTCCCTTTGAATTGCAGACTGACAACAAAATCAGAAAAGGAGGGAGAATCTTACTGCCGGATCAGGAAATATGCGGTCACGATATCGTCATGGAGATTACCGATGAGCCAGGAGAGGAAATCATAAAAGTGCTGGCATCACCGACCCCGCTCAATATAAAAATGGCAAAACCCAGGATCATGGAGAGCGAAGACGATTACATGACACAAATCTCCTTTGACGAAGCCCTCAAGACAATCAGGGATATGATTGCCCAGCTCAGGAAACAGGATATCTGGTACGAAGGGACGAAAAAGTACATGAACCATACCCGGCAGGAATATGACAGCAAGTTTCGTTGAAAAAAAAGTTCGTAGTTCCGCCTTTAGGCGGTTCCCCGTTTCAGAACATAAATATGACAGCAAGTTTCGTTGAAAAAAAAGTTCGTAGTTCCGCCTTTAGGCGGTTTCTCGTTTCAGAACAGCGGGCTTGGGATAGAGGCCGCCTAAAGGCGGAACTACGAACTTCTGGGGAGACCGCCTAAAGGCGGAACTTCTGGGGAGACCGCCTGAAGGCGGAACTACGAACTGTTATGTTTCACAAAGGAGAATGTTATGAAAAAATTGAAGGTTATTTGGGTATTGTGCATTATAGCAGCGTTTATTTTCTGCAAAGATAATGCGTTGGCACAGGACTGCAAACAGGGACAGGATGCTGTTTTGTATTATCTCCAGGCTGTCAAAGCTGATGATCGTGATTTCAAAGCCTGTCTGTGTCTCGGAGATGCTTACAGCGATGCAGGAAAGCCGGTTCATGCGCTTCGCTATTTCAGCAAGGGAATCCGTATCATTGAACGTGATCCCAGAGTGATAGCAAAAAACAGACACCTGTTTGAAAACTATCGGAAGAAACTCACGGCTCTGAAAAAGATACATCTCTATCAGGATGAGACAGCATTGGGAAATCATCTTGATCCGAATGGAGCGAGAAAACTGGGTGTGCTTCCGAAAATAGAGACGCATGTTGAGTTTGATACGAATCAGACAACCATCAAAGATGACTGGCAGGCCCAACTGGACACCCTTGCCGAGGTGCTGGGGAAAGACAAGATGCGACCCTATAAATTCATCATCCAGGGACATACCGACATCAGGGGAACGGACGGGGATAACTACAAATTATCTCTGGGAAGGGCAAAAGCGGTGAAGCGTTATCTGAAGAGCAAAGGCGTTGCATCTGCCTCATTCCTCTCCGTGGACGGCAAAGGCGAAAGCCGTTCCCTGGATCGTAAAAGCGGTGAGTCAGACGCAAACTGGCATCGCAGGAACAGGCGTGTGGTGTTTATTTCCTGCAACAAAGGCGATGATAAGGAGAACTGCCTGAGGAAAAGGAAGGCGGACTGAATAAGCCCTTGTCATTCCTACAGGGATGCGATTGCTACATGGATTAAAAAGGATTTTCGCCAATCCTTTCTTATTGCTCATCCGTGTAGTTTCTTCATTTGCAGGAGGACTGTTCGTAGTTCCGCCTTTAGGCGGCAGATGTAAGCACACACAGACCGCCTAAAGGCGGAACTACGAACTTTTTGAACTCTGCTTAAACTTAAACCCTCAAAACCAAAAGGAGAAACCCCATGAAAATGAAACAAACACGTTTCCCGGCCCTTGCAATCCTGCTTGCGGCCTTTTTCATCAGCCTGCTCCCGAACCCGGCATTGGCGGGCTTTTTTTCCATTGAGCAGCTCCCGAGCGGCCCACCCGCAGACCCCATCCTCCGCATAGAGACGGGTATGCACACGGCAAAAATCTACCGAACCGGCCGGGATGCAAATGAGCGTGTCCTGCTCCCGAACCCGGCATTGGCGGGTTTCGAGATCGAGAAACCGAGCCCACCCGCAGACCCCATCCTCCGCATAGAGACGGGTATGCACACGGCAATGATCAGGCGAATCGGCGTGGATGCAAAGGAGCGTATCCTGGTAACAGCGTCTGCCGACAAGACCGTCCGGGTCTGGGACCTTGAAACCGGCAGGCTCAGAAAGATTCTGAGGGTGCCTATTGACACGGGCAATGATGGCAGGCTCGATGCTGTCGCCATTTCCCCTGACGGAAAGACTGTGGCCGCAGGGGGGTACGATTGGGACGATTCCATCTATATCTTCAACCTCGAAACCGGAACCGTCACCCGCCGGATCACCGGCCTTCCCAACGTGATATCGTCATGGAGATTACCGATGAACCAGGAGAGGAAATCATAAAAGTGCTGGCATCACCGGCCCCGCTCAATATAAAAATGGCAAAAGCCAGGATCATGGAGAGCGGAGACGATTACATGACACAAATCTCCTTTGACGAAGCCCTCAGGACAATCAGGGATATGATTGCCCAACTAAAGAAACAGGATATCTGGTACGAAGGGACGAAAAAGTACATGAACCATACCCATTTTGAGGCCCGCAGGGTCGGCATGTTTGTAGCCAGTTGGACAGAACGAAATTTTAAGGCCCGCAGGGTCGTCATGTTTGTAGATAATTGTGGAACACCATTTTA
>JAOZLU010000494.1:0-3750 GCA_029934695.1 Desulfobacterales bacterium
GGCTCATTTCCGCACTCCTCTGAGAATCTCTCATGACAGTGAAAAGTTAAAAGCAGGGCATAAAGCTGCGGAGTGGATGGGAGAGAAGATGGGAGAGAGAAACCCGGATTTTGCCTAAAAAAGCCGGGTTTCTTTCCTACTTTTCAAATCCGTATTTCACCAGAATTCTTTCCAAGGTGCCGTCCTTTATAATTTCTTTTAATCCATTGTTAAACACTTCCAATTTTTGTTGGGCATCCGGGACTTTCTTTGAAAATATAAGATGCAGTTTATTTACATACAAAGGTATGGGCAAAGGTTCCAGAATATCTTTTTCATGTTCAGGCAGTTTTTCGTTAATGAGATAATGTCCCACAAATTTGTCTGCGACAATCAGATCCGCCTGCTTCAAAATCAACTTTTTTATGTTTAATATTTCGTTTTTGGAAACTCTCTTGTCCAAAAAATCCGCTTTGTCAAATTCAGGACCATTTGCATATCCCTTGACAATCCCGATTCTGTAAGGCTTCAGTTCCTCCAGCGAACCATTCCAGCGGATCCGTGAATCCTTTCTCTTATAAAACACAATAGGACTGTCCATATAAACATCTGAAAACAGGTATGCTTTTGCCCGCTCATCTGTATAATAGGCATTGGCGGCTGCGTCATACTTTCCCTCTCTGACTTCTTCAAGCACCTTGGTCCATGCCATGAAATTGTACTCTGCCTTATAGCCCTTACGCGCATAAGCCGCGGATACGAGTTCCGGCGCAATCCCATAGTTCGGCAAAAATCGCCCGGAATAGGGCAGCCAGTTCAGCGTAGCAATGGTAACAGTCTTTTCCGCTGCTATTCCCTCAGTCATAAAAGCAAACCACACCACAAAAACAATAACAAATTTTTTCATCATATTTTCCTTTCGTAACCCTTGGGGCTTCCGATCCCTTATTTTCCCAAACCATGTTTAACCAGAATGCTTTTTAATGTACCATCTTTTATAATTTTCTTCAGTCCGGCATTGAATGCCTCCAGCTTTTTCAGGGCGTCCGGTGTCTTTTTTGAGACCATCAGGTGCAGTTTGTCCAAGTATAAAGGCGGATACAGAATTTCCGGAATATTTTTTTCATACGCGGTCAATTTCTCGCTGATGGTATAATGCCCTACGAACCGATCCATGACGATGAGATCAGCCTGCTTCAGAATCAGCTTTTTAAGGGCCAGCACCTCATTTTTTGACGCAACTTTTTGCAGAAAATCTGCTTTGTCAAACTCGGGAGAATAGCTGTAATCTTTAATAACCCCAATTTTATAAGGTTTCAGGTCTTCCAGTACACTCCAAGTGATCGGACTGCCCTTTCTCTTATAAAATACAGCAGGGCTGTCCATGTGAGATTTCGAATACAGATAGTCCCTGGCCCGTTCCTGAGTAAAGGAAGCAGATGTCACAGCATCGTATTTTCCCTCTTTGACTTCTTTAAGTGCCCTGGACCAGGCCATGAAATTGAAATCTGTGTTGTAGCCCATACGCTGATACGCGGCAGCCATAATTTCCGGCTCAATTCCATAATTTGCCAGAAACCGCCCGCAATAAGGCAGCCATTCGCTCGTCGCTATGGAAATCGTCTTTTCCGCTGCAATCCCTTCCGCCGCAAACATAATGCATACAGCTAAAACCATAACAAATTTTTTCATCATAGTACCTCCTCATATAAAGTATGAAAGATAAAGGATAAAGGATGAAAGTTCACCGATTCACCATTCACCATTCAGATTTCAGATTTCATCCTTACATTACCTGTTTTCCAATTCTACAAATCCACGTCCTTTTATTTTAAGAAGATAGAGTTTTTTATGCGCCTCTCCGCTCTCATCATAAGAAGTCAGTCCTGTCACGCCCTCTAAATCACGGACCTGCATCAGTTCATCCTTCAGAGTGTTTTTATACCGAATATCAGGCCGCCTGACCTTATGGAACAGCATTGTGGCGGTATCATAAGCAATCGCTTCTATGAATCCCGGGAGTTCTCCGAATGTCTTCTGGAAATCTCTGACAAAATTCCTGACCTCCTCAGCTTTGCTTTCTGCGAAAAAAATATCAGGAAAGATGGCTCCCTGCACAAATTTCTTCGCCATCCGGATCAGTTCCTCGGAATGCCAGAGGTTGGTGCCGAGCAGTTGAACATTGTGAACATCATAAAAAGCCAACTGGGGAGCAATAAGCCCTGCTTTGGCCGGTGCGTCAGGGATGAAGATGGCCTCAGCCCTGGCAGAAGGTTCGGAGCCTTTTTTGCGATGTTTCGCGAGTTTTCGGATAGAATTCCCAAAATCGGTCTGATTTGGCTGGTAGGATTCAATGCCGACAACATTTCTGCCATGAGACAGCACTTCGTCCCAGAAGAGTCTCATAAAGGTTGTTCCGTATTTTTCCTCCGGGTAGAGGATTGCAAAATTGTTCAGCCCGAGTTCCTCAATTGCATAAGACACCATGGCCTGAACCTGCATTTTCGGAGTGAGAAAATTTCTGAACACATAGTCCCCGATATCTGTGATTTTCTCTTTCTGGGTTAAGGTGATGATGGGAATCCCGTTATTCTGGGCTTCAGATGCAGCGGCCTCAGCCGTGATAATAGGGCCGATAATGCCAGAAACCTGCTCCTCAGCCAACGCTTTTACTGCCCGAATCGCCTCCTCCGGATCGGATGCAGTATCTTTTATGATGAGATTTATGGGAGGGGAGCTGCCGTCCCGGGCATGGGACTGTTCCAGAGCAAGTTCGATGCCCCTCAGTGCTCTGTTGCCATAAATCTTGTATGATCCGGTGAGGGGGAGCAGACATCCTATGGTGCAGAGGTTGGCCCTGGACATTCTGTCCAATTCAGCGATCAGACGATTCGCTTCCCCAGCCATTTTGTGTTCGGGAAGTGCCCTGACAAACTCAGACAGAACGCTGACAGCGTCTTCATATCTTTCCTGATCAACATGGTCAAGTCCCAGCCGGTACATAAGATATCCTTTTGTCAAAGGATCTTTCAGCCGTTCCAAAAGGAACAGAATATCTTCTGTGGAAAGTTGTTCAACAGCTTCCTTCAGTTTTGAAATGATATGCTCTTTTTCCGGATATCTCAGGTATTCCTGTGCCTTGGCGTAAAAATTGATGGCATTGACAGGAGAGTTGACATGCATATATGCGTCGCCCAGAAGGATGTATATCTTAATGACATTTTCTCTGGATCCGACATTTTTCCCGACCTCATCCGCATACCTGATGAGTTCCTCGTATTTCCCTTCGTTATAAAAGGTTGTAAGTATTTCAATTTTGGCATCCGGAATCAGAAAGCTGTTCGGATATCTGTCAATCAGATATGTGTAAACAGTGCGTGCTGTCTCATAATTTCCCATCGCCATACAAATGCCCCCTTTTTTCATCAAAGCCGCGGGAACCGAGATCCCCTCAGGAAACTTGGCAAGATATTCATCATACAGCGACAATGCCTGGGGGTAAGATTTTAACCGGAACATTTTTTCGGCTCTTGAAAAAAGCTCTGTTTCGGAATCAACTGTCACAGGTGCATGGAGCAGGGGCGGAAAGGACACAGGTCTCATATCTTTTGGCTTGGCACACGAATAAAAAAAGAGAGCTGAGATCAGGAACACAAATCCGATGCGTTGCTTTAATTTGTTATTTGTCATTAGTCTTATGGTCATTTTCGATTATAACGGATTCAGGGGAGGCCCGGACCATGGCGGGACAGTTTGCAAAATTGTCATACT
>JAOZLU010000494.1:3850-5233 GCA_029934695.1 Desulfobacterales bacterium
CAGTGTTATTTGTCATTTACCATCTGGTGATGATTTATCATTCCAATTCTATCGGTCTGCCTGCTTTCTTTCTTAATTCAGTCCATCGTTCCTGGGTTATGGCGGCTTCTTCGCCGGGCATTCTGCTCATAATTTCAAAATAATCCTGCCTGAACTTGTCTTTTGATACTTCTTTTTCCGGTTTGCATTTTACCGCATAGACCGTCTGCATACATTGATGATCAAATTTGCGCCATGTCTGTTCATCTTTCAGTGAGATGAATTTATGTCCCTCAAGCGCATCAATGACAGCTTTTGTCTCAAAAGTTCCTGCCCGCTCAACAGCCTCTTTATACTGGTACAAAATGGTGTATGCCGAAGCAGCTGATGTTGAAGGGTAAAGGTCATATTTTTTTGCAAACTTTTCCACAAATTTGATGCCTTTCTGGTAACCGTAAACATAAGGAACTTTCCAGCACCATGGCAAAGCGCCGACAACGCCTTCCATCACTTTAGGCCCGGCACTCAGGGCCATGCCAAGGGTCAGATTCGGAACGACAATTGCCATTTTCTTCTTCAGCCCCATTTCGGTGGCCAGCGTCAACGCTCTTGACATATCTTTTCCAAACAATACCAGCACAAGGACATCTGATCTTGAATTTTCAGCTTTTGTCAATGCTTTTTTAAAATCTTCATCCGTTGCCCCGGGAAAAGGTGTCAGAACCTTTTTATGTCTTTTCCTTGACAATGTCAGACTGAATGTCCTGAGAGACTCTTCAGTTGTCCAGCCCCATGTATAATCCGCCACAACATAAAAATATTTCTTGTTGGAATAATTTTTCCTCAGATAGTCTGACAGCACTTTGGCGCCCATCCATGCATTATAGCATTCCCTGAACATATACTTATGACCTTCTTCCACTGTTGTCGCATTGGAATAGGTCAGCGTTCCGAAATACAGTTTTCCTCTTGATTTTGCGGCTTTCCCCCCTGCAATGGCCACACTGCTGGCAGACCCTCCGAAAATCATTATGCAGCCCTGTTTGTCAATTAATTCTTCGACATTTTTCTTTGCCACATCAGCTTTTGACTCTGAGTCCCTGATCACCAGTTCAATATTTTTCCCCAGTATGCCGCCTCCCGAATTAATTTCCTGAACCGCCATATTTGCCGCGCCCAACTGAGCGGAGCCCTGAAGCGAATAAGGCCCTGTTTTAGGATAATTCAATCCTATCTTCACAGTGGCCGCGTTTACTCCGGTGCAAAGCGACAGAATGATAACCAGCAGAATCAAACTTTTTACCACTTTCATTCTCTTTCCTCCTTACTGTTTTGTCGTTAAATATTTATATTGACAACCTGAATCCGCTACACAGATTCAGATAAGATAAACAGCCTCTCGTA
>JAOZLU010000495.1 GCA_029934695.1 Desulfobacterales bacterium
TATTAAATTAGGGAGCAATTCATGACAGTAAAGGGGGCTGGAAATCACCTTAACCCCTCGGGGTAATACAACATACAAAAAAAATCATAAAAAAATACACAGACGAAATCAACTTTTTACTTTCAACATTTCTGGTTCTAACGGATTTTGTGGTTCCGCATAATTTCAGCCACTTAAAAAACCGCAGAGGTCACAGAAGAGGCACAGAGAACCGCAGATATCCGGACGGGACTCCGTGTCCTTTGTGCGTCCTTTGTGTCCTTTGTGGTTGAAAGCAGATTCATACCACAAAATCCGTTAGAATCAGCAACCTTTCACTGCCGAGCAACTGAAATATGATCAGCATACGAAAAATCGGCGTCATCGGACGCACCTACCGCCACCTGAACCGCTACCGCCAAATCCTGGCGATTCTCTTCAAATATGGTTTTGGGAATATTATCGAACGCCTGAATATTGACCAGTACATCGAGGTCGGTCTTCAGATGATTTCAATGAAGAAAAATCCTGTACAGCCCTTTGAAAAAATGACCACCGCGGAAAGGGTCAGAATGGCCCTCGAAGAACTGGGACCGACGTACATAAAACTGGGGCAGGTTCTTTCCACCCGTTCCGATCTTGTCCCGGACGTTTTCATAACAGAACTTTACCAGCTTCAGGACAGTGTGCGTTCCCGCCCTTTCCATGAAATAAAAGAGGTGGTCCGGACAGAATTTGATCTGCCCATGGAAGACCTGTTTGACGCTTTTGACGAAACCCCTATCGCTGCCGCGTCCATCGGACAGGTGCATAAAGCGGTTTTAAAGGACGGTGAGACAGTGGCGGTCAAAGTTCAGCGTCCCGGGATCAAAGAGGTGATAGAAGTTGATCTTGAGATCATGCTCCATCTGGCAACGCTTATGGAACGTCATATTGATGAAATGGCCTTGCAGCGGCCCGTCAGGATTGTCGAGGAATTTGCCAGAGGGCTTGAAAAGGAGATTGATTATACCATTGAAGCCACTAATATGGATCGCTTTGCCCGGGAATTTTTGGATGATTGCACCATCTATATCCCAAAAGTTTTTCATAACGCCACCACAGAACGTGTGCTGACAATGGAATTTATAAACGGGATCAAGATCACCGAAATCAGTCAGTTGGAAGCCCAGGGACTGAGCCGAAAAATCATCAATACCCGCGGTGCGAAATTCTTTCTCAGACAGGTCTTTGAACACGGATTTTTCCATGCGGACCCGCATCCGGGAAATATGTGCGTCCTGCCTGACAATATTATCTGTCTGTTCGATTTCGGAATGGTCGGGACTGTTGACAGGCATACGCGTGAGGATTTTGTTGATCTGCTTGAGGGCGTGGTGTTCAAGAATGAGATGCGGGCGGCCCAGACCCTCCTGAAGCTGACCTCCTGGGATGAGGAACCGGATATCCGCGCACTTGAAAGGGACCTCGCAGATTTCATGGGAATCCATCTTTACAAACCCCTGAAAGATATTAAAATCGGCAAAATGTTCCAGCAGCTGCTTGAACTGGTGTCCCGGCATCGTCTCATGGTTCGGCCGGATATTTTCTTTATGATGAAGGCGTTTGGCACGATAGAGGGGATTTCGCTCCTGCTCGACCCTGATTTTGATATGGTTACGGAAGTGAGGCCGTTCCTTGAGCGGGTAAAGCTTGCAAGATTCTCTTCAGAGCGGATATCAGACGGCATCACCAGAATTTTGCTGGAACTGCTCCAATTCATACGCAAATTCCCAAAGGACATGCTTGAGATCACACGCCTGCTCAGGCAGCAGAAACTGACGCTCAGACTTGAACATCAGGGCCTTGAAACCATACTGGCGACCCATGAGCGGATCAGCAGCAAAATATCGTTTTCAATCATCATTGCCGCGCTGATCGTCGGATCGGCCCTGATTGTGGTCGCCAAAATTCCACCCCTGTTTCATGGAATTTCCCTGATCGGGCTTATTCTGTTCTCCGGGGCGGCATTTCTGGGGATATGGCTTTTGGTGGCGATTCTGAGGAAGGGGGGGTTGTAAAAGAAACTGGATGCTTGATGCTGGATATCTCGAAAGAAGTGAAGCATGAAGTTGAACGATCTTCCTGGCCCGAAAAAATATGCGAGTATCGAAGCCGTAAAAAAGCTTTTCAAAGGCAAAAAGATTGAAATTGCCGTGTTCGAGGCTTAAAAAAATTCACCCGACAATATTTTGAAATTATGGTCACGTTTCTTTTCTGGAATCTCAAAAAAAGACCGTTGCATAAGAACATCAGACGGTTAGTCTCAGTGCATGAAATTGATGTGCTCATGTTTGCAGAATTCTCAGCTGAACCTGTTCTGCTGTTAAAAACTTTGAACAGGAAAGACACATCCGAATTCTGCCATGCATCCGGAATATGTCGGAAAATTGAGATATTCACCCGTTTTTCCAAAAAATTCATATCTCCTGTGTATGAAAATGACAGACTTACAATACGACATCTGAATTTGCAGGATATGACAGATATCTTACTGGCTGTGGGACACTTTCCCTCCAAAACATACCAGAGCGATATGAGCCAAGCTTTTGAATGCTCCGAGCTGTCAAGGGAAATCAGACAGGCGGAACATGAAATCGGACATTCGAGGACTGTTATGGTCGGAGACTTCAACATGAATCCTTTTGAAGACGGAATTGTGAGTGCCAACGGATTCAATGCTGTCATGACCCGAGACATAGCAGGAAGAGGATTCAGAACCGTTCAGAACAGGAAATATCCGTTTTTTTACAATCCTATGTGGAATTTTTTCGGTGATGCATCACCGGGACGACCTCCCGGAACATATTACCACAGCAGTTCCGAACACAGGAATTTTTTCTGGAACATATTTGATCAGGTTCTGATACGTCCCGATCTGACGGATTCGTTCAGCAATGAGGAATTAAAGATACTCGAGTCTGACGGAAAGACATCCTTTATGACACCATACGGAATACCGGATGATCGTGCCGTCTCCGATCATCTTCCGATATTGTTCAGACTCAGACTTTGAATGCATATCGGAAAACAGGCTCTGAAATTCCACAGCATCTGTATGAAAGAAAATATGCTGAAACTGAATAAATGCGAAAGTTGTTTTTTGCAAACCATGAGCAGAAGGAGATTAAAAAATGGATGATCTGTGGCCGGAAAATCTGGCAGCGAACAGGATAAAATCGCCGGTTACCATTCTGAAGGAACAGGCATCTTTGCTGGGACAGAAAACTCAGAATGCGGTTCAGGCTCAGGTAAGAAGCATAGAAGCCGACTACCAGGGGTATTGGGAAACGCTTACAGAAAAGGAGATGAAATTACGATACGAGTTCTGTATTCTGGCCCCGGGACTTGGCAATTACCGGTATAAACTTTTCACCATTTCCCATAATGTTGATCTGTATCCGGTGATTTTCAATCTTGATGAGGGGGTAGCCGGGGAGATGGAAGATGACAGATTTGAAAAAAGGGGAACGGAGGTTCTCGCTAAATCAGAAAAGGAGTTCTCTGACATGCTAAAAGAGATTCTCCGGTCAGAAAGAACAAAGGAAATTATACAGGTGCTTTTCTCGCAAAGTACGGATATGCACGGTGATCTGGAATCTCTCGAAAGAAGCGAAGCATGAAGTTGAACGATCTTCCTGGCCCGAAAAAATATGCGAGTATCGATGCGGATGAGACAGAATATCTTTTGCAACCTGATGCAAACAGAGAAGAAGGCTCTTGGAGGCTATGGAAAATGTGAGGCAGAACCCTCATGTTTTTTTTTGAATCGGAAACATAAGCATAAATCACCTTCCACCTGTCAATTTTTTAACCACTTTCTTATGATTTCATATACTTCCGGATGATTGAGAAGGTCTGTATGGCTCATATTACGGCCGATCCACTGACGGGTTTCCGGAAACAAAAGATTCAGTTCAGCATTCTTATGACGCCCCAAAGCACTGCTTAATGTCACGAGACCGTCTCCGATAAGATCATCACCGAGTTTGCATGATTCTTTGCCGGTGGTTGCGGCTATGGAATAGCACTGCACACCTTCCGGCAGAGGCACGGGGATCCGCTGATCCCCTGAAAATTTGAACCTGTCGCGTCCTTTCCAGTCATCCTCTGTCACATTGCCATAACGCAGATCAGTAATGCCGCAACTCCGGATTTCTCCCAGGCGGGAAAAGGGGGTGCTGTAGGGGTTTGTTTTCAGGATGATGTCTATCCAGTTGCCGCCTTTCGCCAAGAGTGCCCCGTGATGCGGTGTGCCGAGAAATATGAGCTTCTGAAGATGACTCAGCCAGGTATGGCCGGATATTTTCCCATAATGGCAGGCACTCCGGGAAACAAGCCCTCCCATGCTGTGGGCGATGATGAAAAGTTCTGTCGGCTGAGGTGACTGAGTGATGACTGTTTCAAGGAGATCGGAAAATTTTCTGCCGTTTTCAGAAATGTGAAGTCCGGTATTATAATGGACATAAAGCGGCAGGAATCCCAGATCGCGGGCCAGGGCTGCGCCATGGTCATGCCCCTGTCTGTTCCATTGCAGATCATTCATGCATGATCCATGCACCATTATTGCAAGCCTGCCGTCGGATTGCTGAATCGCCTGGGAAAGCGGTTGTCCGTTCAATGGTTTTCCATTACGGCGAAACTGCATGGGAATGGCAAGCGGATTGTTCCTGGCGACAAGATGATCGCCGAGGACACCGTTCAATGCGGAAAGAACGGCTTCACGACCGAGGGACGAATCCTTTTCTCCGATCATCAGGCTGAGTCGGTCGAGCAGGGTGTCAATTCCGTCCCCCACCAATTCGGCAACTGTATGGATGTTCCGGTAAACCATTCCTGTGACACCCTTTGTCCGATGCTGATCCGGTGCGCCAAGTATCCCTGGAAAACGGGTTATCGTGTGATGCAATGATTCCACGATATCGGTAATGCCGTTAATGGCGTCAATCGTCAGACTCCCCGCACCGCGGAGGTCTGTTGAAAGGTTAGTGGAATTTCGGGGCATGGTTCCTCCTCATGTTTTTTATTGTCAATAACCGGTGACATGTGCCGGACGGGGTTTGCAACCCCGTCCGCAATGTTTTGTATATCCACGAAAGCAAAGGTTTCAGACGGGGTTGCACTCCGGATTTGAACAACTGCAAAAAATCGCTCCGCTTAATTTTTGCACTCCGGATTTGAACAACTGCAAAAAAACGCTCCGC
>JAOZLU010000496.1 GCA_029934695.1 Desulfobacterales bacterium
CCAGACATTTCACTCTCAAGCAAAAAATATTATTTTCACAATTAGACTGTACCTTTTTCAGATTTTGTGATAACAGGCTGAATCGTTCTGTTAATATTAAGGTAATTTGAAGGGAATGCCAATTTTATAAAAATATTTTGGAAACAATAAAGAAATACTATCGTGTGGATCGAAGGGAAATCAGTTTTTTAAGATTTATCCTTGAGGCTTATGACGGCATTGCAATGATGGAAACGCTTGATGCCAAGAAGGGACTCGTGGTTTTCTGCATTTCCCCGGGGTGCGAGGCAGATGTGAAAATGCTTTTGCAGGACCTTGAAAATGATATTATGATTGAGAAAGTCAAACAATGACAAATAACAAATGACAAAAAACCTGTACATTCATACCATCGGATGTCAGATGAATGTGTATGACTCCGAGCGGATCGCAGAGGGATTAAAACCTCTGGGGTATGTGACCTCTTCCCTTGAAACAGCGGATCTGGTTATTGCAAACACATGCTCAATCCGGGAAAAAGCAGAACATAAGGTCTTCAGCTTTTTAGGGCTTCTTGCAGACATGAAAAGAAAAAACCCGAATATTATTATCGGCGTCGGGGGATGCGTGGCCCAGCAGGAAGGGAAAAAAATGCTTGCGCGAGTGCCGTATCTTGATGTTGTATTCGGGACACATGCTATTGCCCGGCTGCCGCAAATTATCAAACAGATTGAATTGAACAGACGCACTGTTGTTGATATTGAAATGTTGGAAAGGATTGAAGAAATTCCTGCCGCTCCCGAACTGACAACCCGTAACAAACAGATGAATCTCTCTGAGGATGGGAACAAAGCCACGAGTTTTGTGACCATTATGCAAGGGTGTGACAATTATTGCACATACTGCGTGGTTCCTTATGTGCGGGGCCGGGAAATGAGCAGGGATCCTGAAAGCATTGTCAAAGAAGTCAGATCGCTTGTAAAATCCGGAGTGCGGGAAGTTACGCTGCTGGGTCAGAATGTGAACAGTTACGGGAAAAAAGAGGGACTGTGTCCATTTTCCGAACTGCTTTCGCGCATTAATGACATTGAAGGGCTGCAGCGGATCAGGTTCACCACATCTCATCCAAAAGACCTTTCAGACTCGCTGATTCATACATTTAAGCATCTGGACAAATTGTGCAGACATATTCATTTGCCTGTTCAGTCAGGATCAGACAGAATTTTAAAGAAGATGAACCGGAAGTATTCCAGAGAATTGTATCTTGAAAAAGTGGAAAAGCTGCATACCGCATGTCCCGGAATTGCAATCACTTCTGATATGATTGTCGGTTTTCCGGGAGAAACACGGGCTGATTTTGAGGAAACACTGGATCTGATGAAAACTGTGGAATATGACAGCCTGTTTGCGTTTAAGTATTCTGACCGTCCCAATGCGCCCGCGGCGAGTTTTCCAGATAAAGTCCCGGAAGAGGAAAAAAAAGAGAGATTGCGACTGCTGCTGGAGTTGCAGGGATATTACAAAACGAAAAAAAATGAAGCCCAAGTCGGATCAACCGAACTGATCCTTGTTGACGGTTTCAGCAAAAAACAGACGCCCGAAATCCAAAATCAGGATGTCCAATGGACAGGACGGACATCGTCAAATAAGATCGTAAACTTCATTCAGGGTGATGCCTGTGATAAAATCTTTACAGGAAAAATGATTCCTGTCAGAATTGACAAAGCATTTCCTCATTCACTCTGGGGCAGAGCCATGCCCTGTTCGGACTGCTGAAACCGAAATTCCCTTGGATTTGATAATCCCACAGGAGCAGGCAGAAAGGGATTTTTTATAATTTCCCCTATCATAATACAGAAAACAGCAACTGTTGGAAGGAGGACAGTTATGTTGCATAAAGTAAGCATAGCAGGCATGACCATGGATCCGGCATCAAACACCCCGATTATTATTTTACGGTCCGAGGATGACCAGGCAATTCCTATATGGATCGGACTGCTGGAAGCCACTTCCATCGCTTCAGCCCTTCAGAATATCAAGTTTGATCGTCCCATGACCCATGATCTTTTTAAAAATTTTACAGATGTTCTGAATATCAGCGTTTCAAAGGTTGAGGTATGTGATTTAAAGGATAACACCTTTTACGCCCGAATACATTTTATCTCCAAAGAAAGGAATTTTGACGTAGATGCCCGTCCAAGCGATGCCATTGCCATTGCGCTTCGATTCAGTGCGCCCATTTATGTGGATGACAAGGTGATCGAAAATTCAAAAATGGCAGAGAGCGCCGAAGTTCTGGATAACAGTGAAGAGGGAAAAAAGTGGGCCGAGTATCTTGACGGACTTTCTCCGGATGATTTCGGGAAATACAAAATATAGAAGGGCCAATGACGGGTAACAGATGATTGATCTTCATACACATTCATTTTTCAGTGACGGGGCATTGGTTCCGTCTGAACTTGTGAGGCGGGCTGAATTTACAGGACTTAAAGGCATCGGAATCACGGATCATGGGGATTTGTCCAATATTGATTTTATTATTCCCAGGATCATTGCTGTAGCGGAAGCACTGAATAACGTCCTTAGTATAAAAGTTGTTCCGGGTATTGAAATCACCCATGTTCCACCCCCGCTGATTCGGGAAACTGCTGAAAAGGCCCGAGCTTCAGGTGCAAAAATCATTATTGTTCATGGTGAGACCATTGTTGAACCGGTTGCCCCCGGCACCAACATTGCTGCCCTGAAATCCGATATTGATGTGCTTGCACATCCCGGGCTGATCACTGAAACGGAAGTTTTAAAGGCAAAGGAAAGAGGCGTTTATCTGGAGATATCTGCCCGTAAGGGCCATTCCCTGACCAATGGACATGTTGCCAGGCTTGCAGAAAAAACAGGCGCAAAGCTTGTGATCAATACAGATGCACATGATCCCGGGGACCTGATTAATGAAAATCAGGCGCGGCGCGTGGTACGCGGCGCGGGGTTGACGGATAAAGATTTTGAAATGATGCAGGAAAACGCTTCCACTTTTCTGTAAAAAGTTAAAAATGGAAAGTTCGGTTCCGGCAATGTCACATCGTCTGTTCAAACTGTGACAGCCTCACATCTCCTTCCGGAAAACGGGCCACTATTTCCAGACTTCCCCCCATTTCCCTGATATGGCGGCGCAGAGTGCTTATGTCCATATCCGCACACAGTTCCCGGAGACGTATCTCTCTCAGCATTTCCCGGGTCTTTTCCCCGGATTTTTTCTGCGCTTCAGGTGACATCCGGTCCCGAAGCAGTCTGAACGGTTTCGCCATTATCTCTCTCCTTTCTGCAGGCTTTTCAGATGTTCTGCGAAAAGTCTGTCAGCCATAGGAACAAATTTCTCATACCATCTTCTGTTTCCTGTCTTGTTGCCTCCGATCAGCAGTATGGCGGTCCTTTCCGGGTCAAACGCATATAATATCCTGTAAGGACTTCCTCTGTGCTGTATTCTCAGTTCCCGCATCTGCCCGAATCGGGACCCCCTGACATCTGAACTGTAAGGGTACGGAAGCGCAGGGCCTCTGACTTCCAATGATCCCACAGCAGCGACGATGTCTGTCTGTTCAGCTTCGGTGAGAGTGCCCCACCATTCACCGAATTCATCTGTGTATTCAACATTCCATGTCATGAAAAGCTCCTTATGCCTCTTCAAGTCCGCCTGGCCCTCAAGGTACATAAAAAAATGTCAGTATTCATCTGAATTCAAATAATTTATCTCTTTTTTTGCCGCTTTTCAATCTTCAGCATCATCCCGGGCAGACAAAAAAGGCGCAACCCTCAGAATCTCTAAGGAGTTACGCCTTTTTCATTTTTTTGGTGCCGAAGGTCGGACTCGAACCGACACGGGCGTCGCCCACTACCCCCTCAAGATAGCGTGTCTACCAATTCCACCACTTCGGCACATTTAATTAACTATGTCCTTTATTCTGTTTCAGCACAGAAGTCAACCTTTTTTAAATGCGATTGTTACAAATCCTGTCAACTTCTATTCCGAAGGTGCCGGGCTGTCAGATTCTGCCGGTGTCGTCTCTGAGGTTTCAGAGCCGGAAGCATCTTTTCCCGGTACAGCCTGCCCCTCTATCGGAGCCTTGTCCGTCATAATGGAGCTTCCCATTCTGTTGCTGGAAAGATAAGCAAGAACCAAGGATGTCACCATAAACATAACAGCAACCACAGTTGTTGCTTTGCCCAGAAAAGTGGATGCGCCTGTACTGCCAAAGAGCGTCTGGCTGGAACCTCCTCCGAAGGCAGCTCCCATATCCGCCCCTTTTCCAGTCTGAAGCAGCACAATCATAATCAGCGCAATACAAACGATAATATGTACAGCAATTAACAATATTGACATAACTATTTCACTTTGTACATAAGCTCAGTTTAAAGGAGCTTCCAATTATCTCCTTAGTTTAGTAATGAACAATCTTACTGAATGTTTCAGCGTCCAAACTTGCACCTCCCACCAATGCGCCGTCAACATCAGGCAGTCCCATCAGTTCCGTGACATTGTCCGGCTTGACACTTCCTCCGTACAGTATCCTGATGGATTTTGCAAGCATATTCCCATTTTTTTTTTCAGCCAAAGAGCGTAAAAACAGGTGAACTTCCTGAACCTGATCGCTGGTTGCGGTCTTGCCAGTCCCGATAGCCCATATAGGCTCATAAGCTATCACCAGTGTCTCCAGTTCATTCACCAAAAAGCCTTCTAAACCATTTGTCACCTGTTTGTCAAGCACAGAAAACGTATTTTTTCCCTCACGCTCTTTTTCAGACTCTCCCACGCAGAGAATTGGTATTAATTTCGATGCGATAGCGGCTTTTATTTTTTTATTGACGGTTTCATCGGTCTCGCCAAAATACTGACGCCGTTCAGAATGTCCGATGATCACATACTTACATCCCGCAGAGACAAGCATGGCTGATGATATTTCACCGGTATAAGCACCCTCATTTTCCCAAAAGAGATTCTGTGCACCGAGGGAAACACGACTGTTTCTGACAATATCTGACACATAAGAAATTGCTGTAAACGGCGGCGCGATCATAACCTCAGCATTTGTCACATCCTCCACAAGTTTTACCAGTTGCCTAGCTGTTTCAACAGCCTCGGAACCAGTTTTATACATCTTCCAGTTCCCGGCAATAAGCGGTCTGCGATTTCCCATTTGTTATCTCCCTATTTTCAACATCAAACATCCAACATCAAACATCCAACATC